>DASULL010000390.1:0-7384 GCA_036278215.1 Gammaproteobacteria bacterium
GGAACTCGACGTTCTCCAAATCGAAAAGCGCATCCGTTCGCGCGTCAAGCAGCAGATGGAGAAAAGCCAGCGGGAGTACTATCTCAACGAGCAGATGAAAGCCATCCAGAAGGAGCTGGGTGAGCTCGAGGATGTCCCGAACGAGATCGAGGAACTGGAGCGTAAGATCCAGAAGGCCGGCATGCCCAAGGAGGCGCGCAAGAAGGCCGAAGCGGAGCTGAACAAGCTGCGGTTGATGTCGCCGATGTCGGCCGAAGCTACCGTGGTGCGCAACTACCTCGATTGGATGGTCGGCGTGCCGTGGAAGAAGCGCACCAAGGTGCTGCACGACTTAGCCAAGGCCGAGGAGATCCTGGAAGCGGATCACTACGGTTTGGAAAAAGTGAAAGAGCGGATCCTTGAGTACCTCGCTGTGCAGCAGCGGGTGGATAAACTGAAGGGCCCGATTCTTTGTTTGGTCGGCCCGCCTGGTGTCGGCAAGACTTCGCTGGGGCAGTCCATTGCCCGGGCCACCAACCGTAAGTTCGTTCGCATGGCGTTGGGCGGCGTTCGTGACGAGGCGGAAATCCGCGGTCACCGGCGTACTTATATTGGCTCCCTGCCGGGCAAGATCATCCAGAACCTCAGCAAGGTTGGCACCCGCAACCCGCTGTTCCTGCTGGATGAGATTGACAAGATGGCCATGGATTTCCGTGGCGATCCGGCCTCGGCGTTGCTGGAGGTGCTCGACCCGGAGCAGAACAGCACCTTCGCCGATCATTACCTGGAAGTGGACTTCGACCTTTCCGACGTGATGTTCGTCGCCACGGCCAACACCATGAACATCCCCGGACCGCTGCTGGATCGGATGGAAGTGATTCGTCTGGCCGGTTACACCGAAGATGAAAAGCTCAATATCGCCCAGCGCTATCTGGTGCCCAAGCAGATGAAGGCCAACGGTCTGCAAGAGGACGAGCTGGAGATCAAGGAAAACGCGATTCGCGACATCGTCCGCTTCTACACCCGTGAGGCGGGCGTGCGTAACCTGGAGCGGGAGCTCGCCAAGATCTGTCGCCGGGTGGTGAAGGATGTATCGCTGAAGGCGTCACAGAAGGGCGTGGTCGTCACCAGCAAGAACCTGGACAAGTACCTGGGCGTGCGCCGCCATCGCTACGGTGTAGCCGAGGAAAGCGACCGGATCGGACTGGTGACGGGTTTGGCCTGGACGGAAGTGGGCGGTGAGCTGCTGACCATCGAGTCGGCGCTGGTGCCTGGCAAGGGTAAACTGACCTACACCGGTCAGTTGGGCGACGTCATGAAGGAATCGATCGAAGCTGCCCGCACTGTGGTGCGCAGCCGTGCCGCGGTGCTTGGTATCGAGCCTGACTTCTTCGATAAGCACGATCTGCACATCCACGTGCCGGAGGGGGCTATCCCCAAGGATGGCCCGAGCGCCGGTATCGGTATGTGTACGGCGCTGGTATCCGCCGCCACCCACATTCCGGTCAAAGCCAGTGTGGCGATGACCGGCGAGATCACCTTGCGGGGTGAGGTGTTGCCGATCGGTGGCCTCAAGGAAAAGCTGCTGGCGGCGCATCGTGGCGGTATTCAGACCGTCCTGATTCCCGAGGAAAACAGGAAGGATCTGGCAGACATTCCGAAGAATATCCTCGGCAAGCTGGAGATCAAACCGGTCCGCTGGATAGACGAGGTGCTGGAGGTTGCGCTTGCTTCCCAGCCGGTGCCGCTGCCGCAGGCCGAGCCGGAAACCGCACCGAAAAAAAACGGTAAGCGCGGCAAGAAGTCAGACGAAGTGAGGCCGCATTAAACGCGCTTCATTAAGACCCATTGCATTGCCCCGGCAGAGCCTGGAGCCTAGCGAAAACAACGGCATGGGCTAGCGCCTGCCGGGGCGATGAATAAATAAGCGCTGCTTTGGCTGCATCTCGACATGTATTGATCGATATGTGGGAAGCATAAAAAAACGCGCTGTCAACATTTATAAGAGTTTATTGAAATAGGTTCTGGGCGGCTCTTTCTTTGGAAAAAGTCTGCGTTGACAGCTCTTTTGAGGCCTTGCTATAACCTGGGCACCGGCAGGCCGCAACCGATGCGGCCTGCCGGTTTTGTTGAAGGCGGTTTTCTGGAGCGATCCAGGAGTCCGCTCGCGTTTCGGGGGAGGTGACATCTACTTCCCAGGTGCATAAATGAGCGCTTGTTCCGCTGTACGCGGAAAGCTAGGATAGGCGCAGGCTCACGTTGGGGGTCACCGTCTGCAAAGCGGGGCCCGCTGCGGCGGCTCGGGAAGTAGCATTGTCGGTGAGAACAACACCAAGGGGATTAACGGTAATGAACAAGTCGGAACTGATCGAAGCTGTAGCGCAATCTGCGGATATCTCGAAGGCTGCTGCTGCACGGGCAGTGGACGGTATGGTTCAGGCCATCACCCAGGCCCTGAAGGAAGGTGATCAGGTTACGCTGGTCGGCTTCGGTACCTTTGTCGTGCGTGAGCGCGCCGCCCGCTCCGGTCGCAATCCGCGCACCGGCGAGACGATTGATATCAAGGCTTCCAAGGTCCCCGGCTTTAAGGCTGGCAAGGCACTGAAGGACGCTGTACAATAGGCCACCTCTCGTGGGTGGTTAGCTCAGCTGGGAGAGCGTCGCCCTTACAAGGCGAATGTCGGGGGTTCGAGCCCCTCACCACCCACCATCGAGTCTGGAGCGGTAGTTCAGTCGGTTAGAATACCGGCCTGTCACGCCGGGGGTCGCGGGTTCGAGTCCCGTCCGCTCCGCCAATCCGATTGGAACAAAAAGGCGCCTCCGGCGCCTTTTTGTTTTGTACAATCCGGGTCACACAAACCCACATCCACCGAAGCTTCGGGATTTCTCGTCATGCTCATCGCTATCAGAGAACGCGCCAAAGGCTGGCTGGCCTGGTTGCTGGTCGGGGCAGTCGTCCTGGCGCTTACGGCTACCGGTATTTTTAGCTATTTTTCAGGCCCCCCCCCATCCGAGGTGGCGGAGGTGGCCGGCAACCCGATCAGCAGAGATGCGGTCGAGCGTGCTTATCAGCAACAACGCCGGGAGTTGGAGCAGAGGTTTGGCGGACAGCTCGATCCGCGGCTGTTCGATGATCGGCAGATGCGGCGCGCCGCCTTGCAGGCGCTGATCGATCAGGAGTTGCTGCGGCAGTATGTCAGGGAGCAGGGCTATCAGCTCAGCGATGCGGCGCTAGCCCAGTTCATTCGCAGCCAGCCGTACTTCCAGGTAAACGGTCAGTTTTCGCCGGAACAGTACCGCGCGCTGCTGCGCAGCGAGGGTTTTACCCCTGAGAGTTATGAAGCGCGCCTGCGTGTCGAGCAAGTGTTGGCGCAGGCACAACAGGGCATCTACGAAAGCGCTTTCGCGACCAGCCCTGAGGTGCAGCGACTGCTCGACTTGCAGCGACAGGAGCGTGAATTGACGTTTCTTGTCGTCCCCGTCGACGCTTTCAAGTCCGAGGTCCAGGTATCGGCAGAAGACGTTCGCGCCTACTACGATGACAACAGCAGCCTGTTTCAGCAGCCGGAGCGGGTCAAGTTGGCCTACCTCGAGCTGAGTCCTGCCACGCTCGCCGGTCAGGCGCAGATTTCTGAGGATGAAGTGCGTAGTCGCTACGAAGAGGTGAAGCAGAGCCGTTTCACTGAAGGTGGCCAGCGCCAGATCCGCCATATTCTGCTGACGCTACCCGAAGGCGCCGATGCGCAACAGGTCGAGCAGACACGCGAGCGGCTGGCCGATCTGCGGCGGCAAATCCTGGCCGGCGAGGCGAGCTTCGCGGAAGTGGCGAAAGAGTACTCGCAGGATCCCGGAGCGGCCCAGAACGGTGGTGATCTCGGCTGGGTCTCGCGCGGCGAGATGGTGCCGGAGTTCGAGCGGGCGGCCTTCAGTCTGAACAAGAATGAGCTGAGCGAACCGGTTCGCTCGGATTATGGCTGGCACCTGATCGAAGTCACCGATATCAAGCCGGAGCAGGTCAAGCCGTTCGCCGAGGTGAAAGACGAGCTGCGTCGGGAGATGGTGGAAGAACGGGTCGGCCGCGAAATTGCCGGGCGCGCCAACCGCTTAGCCAACCTCGCTTATGAGCACCCGGATCAGCTGGAGACTGCAGCCACCGATCTTGGCCTTCAGGTCCAGCAGACCGACTGGATCGACCGCAACGGCGGCAGTGGCATTGCTGCCAATCCGGAGGTGGTGAAAGCCGCTTTCAGCGATGACGTTCTGGTTTCCCAGCGTAACAGCCAGCTGCTGGAGCTGGGGCCGAATCACTACGCCATCGTGCGGGTGGCCGAGCATCAGCCGGCGGAGGTGCGTCCTTTCGAGGAGGTGCAGGCGGAAGCACGTACGCAGCTGGTACAGCAGCGGGCCGCGGCCATGGTCCAGGAATTGGGCGCCGAGCTGAGCAAGAAAGCGGAGGCGGGCGAGCCGCTGCCGCAGCTTGCCCAGAACAAGAAAGTACGCCTGGAGCAGCCGGGCTTTGTCGGCCGCAGCGCGGAAAACGTGCCCATGTCGGTGCTGCAGAAGGCGTTCCAGCTGCCGAAACCGGCCGAGGGCGCGACCAGTATCGGTAATGTACGGCTCAGCGATGGCGGCTACGCGGTCGTTGCCGTCAGCGGCGTGCGAGAATCGGCGGCAGCAGAGAGCGGGGAAGACGCGGAGCGTCTCGCTACCGAGCTGAAGGCGTTTCACGGCGAGCAGTCGTTACAGGGCCTGATGGCGCTGTTGCGGCAGCGCGGCGACGTCAAAATCTACGAGGACCGGTTGTAAAGGCCGGCGCCACCAGGACAATAAAAAAGGCGGAGTTTTATCCGCCTTTTTTATTTGAGCCGCTCCCGAGTGGCGGAAGGGCTGCTTTACCCGAGATCGGTGCCGACCAGGGCAATCATGTGGATCCCGGCATCCACGTGCAGGATCTCACCGGTGATGCCGGCAGCTAGGTCCGAACAGAGGAAAGCCGCGGCGTTGCCGACTTCCTCGATGGTAACGTTCCGTTTGAGCGGTGATGCCTTGGCGTTCAGGTCCAGCAGCTTGCGGAAGTTGCCGATGCCGGAAGCGGCCAGGGTGCGGATGGGGCCGGCCGAAATGCCGTTGACGCGAATGCCGTCGCCGCCAAGATCGTAGGCCATGTAGCGCACGTTGGCTTCCAGGCTGGCCTTGGCCGGACCCATGGTGTTGTAGTTCGGCAGCGCCCGCTCGGCGCCGAGGTAGCTCAGGGTCAGCAGGGAGGCGTTACGGCCCTGCATCATCTTGCGGCCGGCCTTGGCCAGCGCGGCGAAGCTGTAGGCGCTGATGTCCTGCGCCATGGCGAACCCGGCGCGCGTTACGTTGTCGACATAAGAGCCTTCCAGCTCCTCGCGCGGGGCGAAGGCGACCGAATGAACGATGATATCGAGCCCGTCCCAGTGCTTGCCGAGTTCGGCGAAGCAGTTGTCGATGTCCTCGTCGCGGCTGACGTCGAGCGGCAGCGTGATGTTGCTGCCCAGCTCAGCGGCGAACTTTTCGACTCGCGGCTTGAGCTTGTCGTTTTGATAGGTGAGTGCGATTTCGGCGCCTTGCTGGCGCATGGCATGGGCAATACCCCAAGCGATGGAGCGGTCGCTGGCGACACCAACGATGAGAGCGCGTTTATTTTTTAGGAATGCCATGATGTATCCCAAGTCCTATGGTAGCCGTGGATTTTACAGGCTCTGCCCGAATCCTGCCGCGAAACCGCGGCCGTAGCGGGCTCCGGCTCTGGCCAAACCCACATAACTTACTGAATAAGGCGTGTCGCGCCTAGACTGCGGCTGCCGCCTTTGACCGGTCTGATACTTTCGGTATAAACACGGTCTTTAGCGGTGACGACGAAACGCCCCGCGAAAGAAGGAGATACGGTGCTTCGCCGTCTGCTGTTGATCATCGTCTGCATCTGCCTCGCCCCGCTGCCGGCCCACGCCTGGCAGCACGCCGTCGCCATGCATGGCGAGCCCAAGTACGGGCCGGACTTCACCCACTTCGACTACGTCAACCCGGACGCGCCTAAGGGCGGTAACCTGCGGTTGTCGGCCATCGGCACCTACGACAGTCTCAACGGCTTCATCCTGCGCGGCACGTCAGCCGATGGCCTGGGCCTGATCTACGACACCCTGACCGCCCACGCCATGGACGAGCCGTTCAGCGAGTACGGCCTGCTGGCCGAGGCGATCGAAATTGCGCCGGATCGCAGCTCGGTCAAATTCCGGCTGCGGCCAGAAGCGCGCTTCCACGACGGCCAGCCGGTGCGGCCGGAGGACGTCATTTTTACTTTCAACACCTTGATGCAGCAGGGCCATCCAACCTATCGGGTGTACTGGGCCGGTGTGGAAAAGGTGGAGAAGGTCGGGCCGCGTGAGGTGGAATTCCGCTTCCGCCCCGGCGACAACCGCGAGCTGCCGTTGATTCTCGGCCAGATGCCGGTGCTGCCGGAGCACTACTGGAAGGATCGCGATTTCAGCCGGACCACCTTTGAGCCGCCGCTGGGCAGCGGCCCGTACCGGATTGGCCGGCTGGAAGCCGGGCGGACGATTACCTACGAGCGAGTGGAGGACTACTGGGGCCGTGACTTGCCGGTCAACCGCGGCCGCAACAACTTCAACACCATCCGTTACGACTATTACCGCGACGGCACGGTAGCGCTGGAAGCTTTCAAGGGCGGCGCCTTCGACTGGCGGCTGGAGAATATCGCCAAATCCTGGGCAACCGCCTACAACATCGCGGCAGTGCGCGACGGCCGCCTGAAAAGGGAGGAAATCCCGCACGAGAACCCCGCCGGCATGCAGGGTTTCTTCATGAACACCCGCCGGCCGCTGTTCCAGGACCGCAAGGTGCGGCAGGCGCTCAACTACGCCTTCGACTTCGAGTGGACCAACGCCAACCTGTTCTATGGTGCCTACACCCGCTCCGAGAGTTATTTCGCCAACTCCGAACTGGCGGCCCGCGAGCTACCCAGCCCGGCGGAGCTGGCGCTGCTGGAGCCGTTCCGCGACCGCCTGCCGCCGGAGGTCTTTACCGAGGTCTACCACGCCCCGGTGACCAGCGGTAAAGGCATCGCCCGCGATAACCTGCGCATCGCCAGCCGGCTGCTGCGGGAGGCCGGCTGGGAGATCCGCGGCAGCCGCCGGGTGCACGTGGCAACCGGCCAGCCGCTGCGTTTCGAAATCCTGCTGGTGAATCCATCGTTCGAGCGGGTGACCTTGCCTTTCGTCCGCAACCTCGAGCGGCTCGGGATTACTGCCACCGTGCGCACGGTGGACGCTACCCAGTACCTGGAGCGGATGAAGCGCTTCGACTTCGATATGACGGTGGCGGTGATCGGCCAGTCGCTGTCGCCCGGCAACGAGCAGGAGTC
>DASULL010000391.1:0-3065 GCA_036278215.1 Gammaproteobacteria bacterium
CGCCCTTGAAGCCCAGCTCACGCGCCTGTTTCACAACCAGTGCGGTCGGCTCGGAGGCGCCGCCGATGAACAGCACATCCGGCTTGGCGGCCAGCACCCGGCTGACGCCGCTGTAGAAGTCGGTGTCCTTGTTGTAGTCCAGCGAATTGTCGGCCACTACCTGCCCGCCGGCAGCGGTCCAGGCGGGTACGAAAGCCTGGGTCCAGATTTTGGCGTAGTCATGATTGCCGGGGACGAGCGCGGCTTTCTTACCGAATCGCTCCATGCTGGTCCTGATAAACGGCTCCAGATAGCCGTGGAAGGAAGGTGGGGTGCGCACTGTCAATGTATTGCCGCGTTCCAGTACGGTCGGCACGCTGGTGTAGGAAACCACCAGGAAATTGTTCTGTTCATTGAAGGATTGCATGGCGAACGTGCCGCCGGTGTGGCCAGCGAAGATTACCGGCGTCTTGTGCTCCTGAATGAGCCGTCGGGCGTTGATGCCAGCTTCGCTGGGCGCGTACTTATCGTCTATGGCAATCAGCTCGACTTTGTACTGCTTGCCGGCAACCTCGACGCCCTGATCGTTCAGTTCCTTGATGGCCATCTCGAGGCCGGTGACGTGGTTTTTGCCGAACAGGGCGCCGCCACCGCTCAGGGGGCCGCTGTAGCCCAGTTTGATGACTCCGTCCGGCGCCGCATGGGCGCTGGCCGCAAGTCCTAATCCGAAAGTCATACCGGCCGCAACTCGGCCAAAGCGCTTAAGTAATGTCATCACTCTTCTCCTCGCTTATTCATTCTGATTGCGCCTCGCCCGCTTACTGACTGCGGGGTTCCGCTGGCCGCCAGGGGAGGCCGCATGTGTCCCGATAGCCGGCAGGGGGCATGCACCTATCTGGTTACCACCGCTCGCCGTACGGCCGGATCTCCTGCTCGAAGGTCCAGGCGTCACGCGGTTGCTGGTGCAGCGTCCAGTAGGCGTCGGCGACCGCTTCGGGCCGCATCAGCTGGTCCGGCTTGAGGTTTGCTAACGCTTCATCGCCGCCGCGTTCGCGGATCCGTTCGCGAACCCACGCTGTATCGACACCGGAGTCGATCACCAGATGAGCCACGTGGATGCCCTGTGGGCCGAGTTCGCGAGCTGCTGCCTGCGCAACTGCCCGCAGACCGAACTTGGCGCTGGCGAAGGCCGCGTAACCTACGCCACCGCGCAGACCAGCGGTGGCGCCGGTGAAGAAAATCGAGCCGCGACCGCGCGGCAGCATGTGGCGGGCCGCCTCGCGGCCGCTAAGGAAACCGGCGTAGCAGGCCATCTCCCAGACCTTGCGGAATACCCGCGCGGTGGTTTCGAGCAGCAGGTAGTTCACGTTGGCGCCGATATTGAAGATGGCGACCTCCAGTGGCGCCTCCGCTTCGGCGTCGCGCATGAACGCGGCGACTTCTTCCTCGTCGCGGGCATCCAGCGAGCGGGCGAATACGCGGCCGCCAGCCGCCTCGATTTCGGCCTTCAGCGGATCAAGCTTCTCGCCCTGCCGGCGGCCAATGAACACCGTGTAGCCTTCGGCGGCGAATTTCCGCGCGATGGCGGCGCCAATAAAGTCGCCGGCGCCGACGATCGCCGCCGTTGCATTGCGCTGCAGCTGCGATGTCCCAGTGGCGGATTCCTGTGACTGTGTCATGTCGATGCTCCTGTGCCCAACTGACAGTGGTGGAAGAGGCCAAGCCAAGAGCCTTGCCTCTTTGGATAACTGAGCGCCGTCGAAAGTGCGCGGCCACCATGGCCGCTCAAGCCATGGGGCGTAGCGCTGTGCTGAGTAGCTCAGGCGGTGCGACGAGCGGTTTTCATTGACCAGCCGGCACGTTAGCGATCGAGCATGCCGCCCAGTCGCTGCCGGATGATCTGCTCGGCCTGCCGCATGATCCGGTCGATCAGCTCCTGGACCGTCGGCACGTCGTGAATCAGGCCAGCGACCATGCCGCAGCTCCAGGCGCCGGCATCCATCTCGCCATGCTTCATGACGCGCGGATAGACGCCGGCCACTTCGGCAGCGATGTCCTGGAAGGTGATCGCTGCCCCCAGTTCTTTTTCCTTGGCCAGAATACGTTCAACGCCGGCGTTGACCAGAACCCGCTCGGTATTGCGCAGTGGCCGCATCACCAACCGGGTATCCAGTTCGGTGGCGGCCACGATCGCCGCCTTGACGTTGTCGTGTACCGGCGCTTCCTTCGTCGCGACAAAACGGGTGCCCATGTTGATGCCGTCGGCGCCGAGTGCCAGTGCCGCCACCAGGCTGCGGCCGTCTGCCATGCCGCCTGAAGCCACGAACGGCAGCTCCAACTGATCCGCAGCGCGCGGCAGCAGGATGAAGTTGGGCACGTCGTCCTCGCCCGGATGCCCGCCGCACTCGAAGCCGTCGATGCTCAGGGCGTCGACGCCGATCGACTGGGCCTTGAGTGCATGGCGGATCGAGGTGCATTTGTGAATGACCTTGATCCCGGCCTGCTTCAGCGCCGGCATCCACCGCTCCGGGTTGTTGCCGGCGGTCTCGACGATCTTTACCCCGCTTTCGACGATGGCTTTCACATAGCCCGGATAGTCCGGCGGCTTGACGGCCGGCAGGAAAGTCAGGTTCACGCCGAAGGGCTTGTCGGTCAGTTCGCGGCACTTGCGGATTTCGGCCGCCAGATGCTCGGGCGAGGGTTGAGTCAAAGCGGTGATCAGACCGAGCCCGCCGGCATTGGAAACCGCAGACGCCAACTCGGCAAGACCGACGCAGTGCATGCCGCCTTGGATGATCGGGTGTTCTATGCCGAACAGTTCGGTGATACGAGTCTTCAAGGTCGACTCCTTCTGTTGCCGGTTATTGGGTAGAGCCCAGGCGCTGGGTGCAGGCCAGTAGAGTTCAAGAATAGAACTGACAAAGATTCAAAATCAAGCAGCGCAGGCGCTACGCCAGGGGCGCTCTGTCGTGATTACGGCTGTTGGCAGTCGGGCGGCGTTTGATGATTTTTTAAGCATCAATGACTTAGTCACCATCTCCGTGCCTAGCAGCAATCAGGTGTCGGGCAGGTGGAGTCGTCCTGAG
>DASULL010000392.1:0-2217 GCA_036278215.1 Gammaproteobacteria bacterium
TGACGCCCGCCCTCGCTCAGGCGCTGGGGACGGATGTGAAGGAAGGCGCCGTCGTGACCCAGGTCCTGGCCGATTCGCCGGCGGCGCAGGCGGGACTTAAGGTTGGCGACGTGATCATCAGCGTGGATGGCCAGAAAGTCAGTAATGGCGGCGAACTGCGCAATCGTATCGGCCTGATGGCGATAGGGAGCAAGCCGAAGCTGGGTGTTCACCGGGATGGCCAGACAGTGACGGTAACGCCCACTATCATCCAGGCGCGCCAGCGGAGCGTGGACGGTGCCAGTCTCGATGAGCGTCTCGCCGGTGCGACCTTCGAGCCGGCCAGCGGGCGGCCGCAAGAAGGCATGATCGGCGTGACCAAGGTTGCGCAGGGTAGCCCTGCCTACCAGGCCGGGTTGCGTTCCGGCGATCGGATCACCAGCGTCAACCGGCAGCAGGTCGAAACTCTGCAGCAGTTCGGCGACATGGTGCGCCAAGGCGGCGACACCATCCTGCTGGGCATCAACCGCCAGGGTACGCCGCTGCTGGTGGCGATCCAGTAGCAGCCGACCAAGTGGCTGCAGCGACGGCGTTGACAGCCGACGCTTGTGCAGTCGCTGCAGCGGGCCCATCAATGTGCTCTGTTTATTGAACTAGTTCAGGACCTTCAATGAGCGTCAAGCGGCGCCAGCGGCAACCCGACCCGGATACGCGCTTCAGCGATTGGCTGTTGCGCTATCCGCGCTATGTCTACGCGGAGCTCGACAGGGCTCCGCTCATCGTCGATTTCGACCACCAGCTGGCGCAGCAGCGCGAGGCCGATAGCTTGTTACGACAGATTGCGGCGGTCGTCGAGTTCGAGCTCGCTTGCCTCACGCACGGCATTGATCCGCGGAAACAAGGAAGAGGCTGAAGGACTAGGCCGGCCTAGGTTATGCCACGCTGACTCGGTCGCGTCCGGCAGATTGACTTTTGTGCAAGGCTTTCTGCGCCCGCTGCAGCATGCCGGAGGTATTGTCGCCAGTGCGGAAGTCGGTCAGGCCGCCGCTGAGGCTTAAGTAGAGCGTCCGACCGGGAGCGATGAAGGGCATGCGGGAGGCGCGGACGGTAATGCGCTGACCGACCTCCAACGACCAGCTCATCGAAGTATTGACCAGGACGATGGCGAAACAGTCTGGGCCCAGGCGACCTAGGATATCGCTGTGGCGCAGTTCCATCCGAATCAGCCGGGCGACGTCGCGAACGCAGTTGTCAGCAGCTTCTGCGCCGAACTGGCTGCGTATGGTGTCCGCATGGTCCAGTTCCAGCAGCAGCAGACAGAACGGTTCCTTGTAACGCGCCTGGCGGGCTATTTCTTGCCCAAGGAGCTGGAGAAAGTGCCGTTGAGTCCAGGTCTCGGTCAGGCTGTCGGTCAGCGCCGCTTGTTCGAGCTGTTGTTCCAGCCGCTTAAGTTGGGTGATGTCGGTGCTCAACCAGGCGACCCGCCGCGGCTGCCCCGGTGTGTCCGGTAGCGGCGTAATGCGGGCTTCGAACCATTGCGTTGCATCTTGCTGCTCGGGAGGGCGCGTCTCCAGGGGTAGCCGATACTCCTCGACGCAAGGGGTGTTGCGCTCCAGGGTCGAACGGATCGAGGCCAGCAGGCCATCGGCGACTTCTGTCGGCAAGACTTCATGCAACGACTTGCCGACAAAGCTGCCCGAGGTTTCGCTGGCCGAGCGGCCGCCGAGCACATCGACGTATCGCCCGTGCTCGTCGACGACGAATACGGGGGCGGGGAGCGCCTGCAGGATGGCGCCCAGCGTGGTCTTATCATGGTCGCTGGGAAGCATGCCTAATCCATGTGGGCTGGAATACGGTTGTGCAATGGCGGCAAGGCGGCGTTGCCGAGTAGACTTGGCTGATTGAGGGCTGTCCGGAGGACATCGTGAGCGTATTTCTGGCCCTGGTGGCTGCGGCCGTGATCGGCGTCCTGCTGATCCGGCGTTGGCTGCTGTACCGCCCGGCGCCGCCGCCGGCGAGCGAACCAATCGATGGTGTTGCTTACGCTGTCGGCAGCGCCACCATCACTGAGCGACGGGTAAGCGAGCCCCGGGCGACCGTGATCTGCATGCACGGCTACTGCGAAAATGCGCGCTATTTCACCCAGGCATATGCCGATCCCGATATCCAGCTGATTCTGGTCAGCAGCGCTGACTACCATACCGGTCTGGCCGGTGCCGAGAGCCAGCAGGCTGCTTG
>DASULL010000393.1:0-8254 GCA_036278215.1 Gammaproteobacteria bacterium
CGTGGCGAGTATCGCGGCGGGACGGTGCAGGTCATCCCGCACATTACCGACGAGATCAAGCGCTGCATCATGCAGGGCGCGGACGACGTCGACGTTGCCATCATCGAGATTGGTGGTACGGTCGGCGATATCGAGGCCATGCCGTTCCTCGAGGCGATCCGGCAGATGGGCGCCGAGTTCCGGCACCGCTGCCTGTTTCTGCACCTGACTCTGGTGCCTTTCGTCGACAGCGCCGGCGAATTGAAGACCAAGCCGACCCAGCACTCCGTCAAGGAGCTGCGCTCGATCGGCATTCAGGCGGACGTGCTGCTCTGCCGTGCCGCCAAGCCGGTGCCGGAGGATGAGCGGCGTAAGATCGCGCTGTTCACCAACGTCGAGCCGCGGGCAGTCATCTCCGTGCCCGACGTCGACACTATTTACAAGGTGCCGCTGGTCCTCAATGCCCAGGGCCTGGACGACATCATTGCCGAGAAGCTCGGCCTGGAGCTGCCGCCGGCCGATCTGAGCGACTGGAAGGCGGTAGTCGATGCGCTGGAGTTCCCCCAAGGCGACGTGACTGTCGCCATGGTTGGCAAATACGTGGATTTCGCCGACGCCTACCTGTCGTTGACCGAGTCGCTGCGCCACGCCAGCGTTCAGACCCGGCGGCGGGTGAAGGTACGCTACGTCGATTCCGAGGAACTGGAGCGCTCCGGGCTGGAGCTGCTGCAGGATGCCGATGCCATCCTGGTGCCGGGCGGCTTCGGCCAGCGCGGTGTCGAAGGCAAGATCATGGCAGCCCGCTACGCCCGCGAGAACAAGATACCTTTCCTCGGCATCTGCCTGGGAATGCAGGCCGCGGTCATAGATTACGCCCGCAACGTGGTCGGCCTGGAAGGTGCGCACAGCACCGAATTCAGGCCGGACACCAAGCACCCCGTGGTTGCCTTGATCAGCGAGTGGATGAAGGGCGCGCACGGGCATGGGAGCGAGCTGCAGTCCACCCGCGGCGAGCACCGCAACGGCATGCGTCTGGGCGGGCAGGCATGCCGGCTGGTGCCCGGCTCGCTGCTGCATCGGATCTATGGAACCGAGCAGATCCTTGAGCGCCACCGGCATCGCTATGAAGTCAATAAACAGTATGTGGAACAGTTGCAGCAGGCCGGGCTGCGGTTCTCGAGCTGGTCGGTGGATACCGAGCTGGTGGAAGCGGTCGAGCTGGACGATCATCCGTGGTTCCTTGGCTGCCAGTTCCATCCGGAATTCACCTCGACGCCGCGCGACGGCCACCCGTTATTCACCAGCTTTATCCTTGCTGCGGCGGCGGAGCATGGTCGGCGTACGGCAGGTACGACCGCGCTGGAGTAGCATTGAAGCTTATGTCTGCAGCTCCAACCTCGGAGGCGAACGTGTCGACGATCGAATTATGTGGTTTTGAGGCCGGGCTCGACCGGCCGTTTTTTCTTATCGCTGGTCCTTGCGTAGTCGAATCAGAGCAGCTGGCACTGGATTCCGCCGGTGCGCTGAAGGAAATCTGCCAGCGCTTGGGGATCAACTTCATTTACAAGTCGTCCTACGACAAGGCCAACCGCTCCTCGCACCAGAGCTATCGTGGTCCGGGGATCGAGGAAGGCCTGCGAGTACTGGCCGAGGTCAAGCGCCAGATCGGCGTGCCGGTACTGACCGACGTCCACGAGGACACGCCGCTGGCTGAAGTGGCCGCGGTGGTGGATGTGCTGCAGACGCCGGCGTTTCTGTGCCGGCAGACCAACTTCATCCAGAACGTCGCCCGCACCGGTTTGCCGGTCAACATCAAGAAGGGCCAGTTCCTGGCGCCCTGGGACATGAAGCACGTGATCGACAAGGCCCGTGCGGTCGGCAACCCGCGCATCATGGCCTGCGAGCGCGGCGTGTCTTTCGGCTACAACAATCTGGTTTCCGACATGCGCGCCCTCGCGGTCATGCGCGACACCGGCGCGCCGGTGGTATTCGATGCAACCCATTCGGTGCAGCTGCCGGGCGGGCAGGGCACTTCCTCCGGCGGGCAGCGTCAGTTCGTGCCGGTGCTGGCGCGCGCGGCGGTGGCCTCCGGCGTGGCGGGGCTGTTCATGGAAACCCACCCGGACCCGGACAAGGCGCTCAGCGACGGTCCGAATGCCTGGCCGCTGGGCCAGATGGAAGCACTGCTGACCACGCTCAAGGAATTGGACGACATCGTCAAGCAGCAAGGCTTTCTGGAGCAGGACCTGCTGTAGGACAGGATTTGAATTGACTCAAGGAGACTTGTGAGCAATGGCGAAGATCAAGGCGATTCACGCGCGCGAGATTCTCGACTCGCGCGGCAATCCGACCGTCGAAGCGGACGTCGTGCTGGAGAACGGTACGCTGGGACGCGCTGCCGTGCCGTCCGGCGCCTCGACCGGTGCGCATGAGGCGATCGAGCTGCGCGACGGCGATAAGTCCCGCTACCTGGGCAAGGGCGTCCGCAAGGCGGTGGAGAACGTCAACGGTCCGATCCGTGACGCGCTGGTGGGGATGGACGCCAACGATCAGCGTGCCATCGATGAGGCCATGATCAAGCTGGACGGCACTGACAACAAGAGCCGCCTGGGCGCCAATGCCATTCTGGCCGTTTCCCTGGCCGTCGCGCACGCCGCGGCCAAGGCCAAGGGCATTTCTTTGTTCCGACACCTCAAGCCGAGCGGCCCGTACGAGCTGCCGGTGCCGATGATGAATATCCTCAACGGTGGCGCCCATGCCGACAACAACGTCGACATCCAGGAATTCATGGTGCTGCCGGTTGGCTTCGACCGCTTCAGCGAGGCGCTGCGCTGCGGCACCGAGATTTTCCACGCGCTGAAAAACGTGCTGAGCAGCCGCGGACTTAACACCGCGGTTGGCGATGAGGGCGGCTTCGCTCCCAATCTGCCGTCCAACGAAGCGGCGCTGGAAGTGATCCGCGAGGCGGTCGAGCAGGCCGGCTATCAGCTTGGCAAGCAGGTTTATCTGGGGCTGGACGTCGCCAGCTCCGAGTTCTACAAGAACGGCGTCTACGACATGGCCGGCGAGGGCAAGAAGTTCAGCCCGGCTGAGTACGTCGATTATCTGGCCGGCCTGTGTGAGCGCTATCCGATCATCTCGATCGAAGACGGCATGGCCGAGGATGACTGGGATGGCTGGAAGCTGCTGACCGAGAAGCTGGGCGAGCGGGTGCAGTTGGTGGGCGACGATCTGTTCGTCACCAACACTAAAATCCTGCAGCAGGGCATCGACCGGGGCGTGGCCAATGCCATTCTGATCAAGGTCAACCAGATCGGCACCCTCACCGAGACCCTGGATGCCATCAACATGGCGGCCGCCGCCAACTACGCCTCGGTGTCGTCGCACCGCTCCGGCGAAACCGAAGACACGACCATCGCCGATCTGGCGGTCGGCAGCCGCGCCAACCAGATCAAGACCGGCTCGCTGTGTCGCTCCGATCGGGTGGCAAAGTACAACCAGCTACTGCGCATCGAGGAAGAGCTGGGCAGTGAGGCGCGTTATGCCGGCAAGGGTGCGTTTGCGAACATCAAGCGGGAGCTGTGATTTGGCTGCGCGCCCACTTCCGGGCTTGAACCGGTAAGCGGCCATGCGGGTCGCGGTGGGCGCCATGACCGGGTTGCTGCTGTTGCTGCAGTACCAGCTGTGGCTCGGTCATGGCAGTGTCCGCGACGTGTGGCGGCTGGAAAAAGCCGTTGCCGCGCAGCTGCGGGAAAACGATGCCTTGCACCAGCGCAACGATGCGCTGGAAGCGGAAGTAAAGGACCTCAAGTCCGGTCTCGAGGCCGTTGAGGAAAGGGCTCGCCGCGAACTCGGTATGATTCGGGACGATGAGGTCTTTTATCAGGTGGTAGAACAACAATGACGGCACCGATGCCGCGTATCTGGGCGGTTTTTCCTGCGGCCGGCGTCGGCAGGCGGATGGCTGCCGACGTGCCGAAGCAATATCTGGACCTGCTTGGCCAGCCTATCGTCTGCTGGGTTCTGCAGAGTCTGCTCAGTCATCCGGCCGTGTACGGTGGGGTCATCGCACTGGCGGACCATGACACCATCTGGGACACCATTGCCCACGATTATCCCAAGCCGCTTTACCGGGTTACCGGCGGAGCCGAACGCAGCGATTCGGTGCTGGCGGCGCTGGAGTTCCTTCTGGCCCGCGGTGGCGAGGACGATTGGGTGATGGTCCACGATGCGGTGCGGCCCTGTGTTGCCGCCGAGGACCTGGATCGTCTGCTGGCCGCCGGGCTCAGTCGGCCAGATGGGGCGCTGCTGGCGGTACCGGTGCGCGATACCCTCAAGCGGCAGGATGCCGGCGGTCGGGTGCGAGACACCGCCAGCCGCGATGGCCTCTGGCATGCCATGACGCCGCAACTGTTCCCGCTGAAGCTGCTGCATCGGGCGCTCAACACCGCACTCGAGCGCGGTACGCCGGTGACGGACGATTCCCAGGCCATGGAAACCGCCGGCTATCAGCCGCTGCTGGTAGAGGGGCAGTCGACCAATATCAAGGTTACCCGGCCGCACGATCTGGCCCTGGCAGAAGCGGTCCTGAAAAGTTCCGGCCGGTGTTCGACATGACGGTGCGAATTGGCCAAGGCTTCGATGCGCACCGCTTCCGCGACGGCGATCATCTGATGATCGGCGGGGTCAGGGTTCCCTTTGACCGCGGCATTGAAGCCCATTCCGATGGCGATGTGCTGCTGCATGCCGTTACCGATGCCTTGCTGGGCGCGGCTGGCGAGGGCGACCTCGGTCGCCACTTCCCCGATACCGACCCGACGCTCAAGGGGGTCGACAGCCGCAGCCTGTTGCGCAGCGCACTGGACAAGGCGCAGATTAAGGGCTGGCAAGTGATTAACGTCGATGCCACCGTGATCGCTCAGCGGCCCCGGCTGGCGCCCTACATCGAAGCTATGCGAGCCAATATCGCCGCCGATCTGGCGCTTGACCCGGCCTTGGTCAACGTCAAGGCCTCTACCACCGAACACATGGGTTTCACTGGCCGCGGCGAGGGCGTCGCTGCGCTTGCCGTGGTGCTGCTGGGGCCGGTTGCCTGAAATGAATACGAGTGACTTGGCACCACTGCCGCGAGCACACGGACCGGTGCTGGGCAGCGCCCGTCTGCGCACCGTGCCCGAAGATTTCTGGGTCGATGAGATTCTCGGCTTCAGTCCCAGCGGTCAAGGCGAGCATCTGTTTGTCCGCATTCGCAAGCGGGAGCGCACCACCGATCAGGTGGCCGGATTCCTGGCGCGGGCCGTCGGCGTGGCCAGAGGTGCGGTCAGTTATGCCGGCATGAAGGACAAGCGGGCAGTTACGCAGCAGTGGTTCAGTGTGCATCTGCCTGGCCGGATGATCGATTTGCCACTTGGCGAGTTCGGGCCCGGCATCGAGGTGTTGGAAGTCCGGCGTCACGACAAGAAACTCCGCCGCGGCGTATTGCGCGGCAACCGCTTCCGCCTGCGGCTGCGCGAAGTCGATGCCCCTGCCGCTGCTGTTTCCGCCCGGCTCGGACAGATTGCCCGCTACGGCGTTCCCAACTACTTCGGCGAGCAGCGTTTCGGCCGCGACGGCGGCAACGTCGAACAGGCGCGCGCTATGCTGGCCGGCCGGCTCCGGCCACGCGACCGTTCCCTGCGCGGCATTCTGCTGTCGGCAGCCCGCTCACACCTGTTCAATCAGGTGCTGGCTGAGCGCCTGCGGCAAGGCAACTGGGCCAGTGCCATCGCCGGCGACCTGCTGATGCTGGACGGCAGAAACAGCTTGTTTCCGGTTGAGTCGATAGATGATGTTATTCGTCGTCGGGTGCTTGCGCTGGAAATTCATCCGACTGGGCCCTTGAGCGGGCGTGGCGGTCCTGCAACCAGTGCTGCCGCCGCTGCGCTGGAGCAGCAGATCCTGGCCAGCGACCCGGAACTGGTCGAGGGCTTGGCCGCAGCCGGCCTGGAAGGAGCCCGGCGAGCGCTGCGCTTGCGGATTGCCGAACTGGGCTGGTGGTTCCCCGCTCCGGGTGAGGTAGAGCTCAGCTTTGCCCTCACCGCCGGAGCTTACGCCACCTGCGTGGTGCGGGAGCTGTTTGAGGAGCGGTGAGGTTTATCCCGCGCTGCGATCATGCCGCAGCAGCACGTAAACCGCACCGGTGCCGCCGTCGGTTGGCTGGGCCGAACAGAACGCCAGGACGTCCTCGCGCTGGCGCAGCCAGCGATCGACCTTGCCTTTCAAAACCGGGCCCTGGTTGCTTGAGCGCCGGCCCTTGCCGTGGATGATGCGGACGCAACGGTAATCGCGCCGCCGGCAGTTCAGCAGGAATTCCTGCAGAGCGAGCTGCGCCACCCGCACGGTCATGCCGTGTAGATCGAGTTCGGCGGCCAAGCTGTAATGGCCGCGTCGCAGCCGGCGCAGAATGCGGCGCTGCAACCCCGGTCGGGCGTACATGAGTTCCTCACCGCTGGCCAGGGCATCGGGGTCATATTCATCGGCCAGCAGCTCGGCCATCACCTCGCGTTCATCGGCGAGTGCTTGGCGCGGAATTGGCGCCGGCCTGGAGCGTGTCGGCGCAACACGGTCGTGCGTGAGCGGGCGTACACCTTCCATGGCGCTTATAAACAGGTCTTGCTCAGTCTGGTCTTGTCGGTCGCTCATGCCACTCACTCGCTTCTGCCCGCAGTATAGGCCCCGGCTAGGACATCCCCCAAGGGCCGAGACGCTGACCATCGCGAAGCGACGCGCTGAGGGTATACTCCTGTCTGTATCTGCCCCGAATGGGCTCGGAACTTGAGTTTACGCCGATGTATATCCTTGTCAGTAATGATGACGGCTACCGGGCGCCCGGCATCCGAGCGCTTGCTGAGGCGCTGCGCGCAGTCGCTCGGGTCACCGTGGTCGCTCCAGAGCGCGATCGCAGCGGTGCCAGTAATTCCCTGACGCTGGAGAACCCCTTGCGGATTCATGAAGCCGGACCTGCCATGTACAGCGTTGACGGCACGCCCACCGACTGCGTTCACCTGGCCATCACCGGCTTCCTCGACCCGGTACCGGACATGGTTATCTCCGGCATCAATGCCGGTGCCAATATGGGCGATGACGTTCTCTACAGCGGAACGGTGGCGGCGGCCATGGAAGGACGCAGCCTCGGCAGGCCCGCTATCGCCATATCCCTGTGCTCGCATGCGCCAAAACATTACGACACCGCAGCGCAGGTGGCAGTTCTGGTGCAGCAGCGCCTGATCAAAGATCCTTTGCCTGCGGACACTATTCTCAACGTCAATGTTCCCGATCTGCCGATGGCCGAGATCCGCGGCTTTCAAGCGACCAGGCTGGGTCAGCGACACCGCGCCGAGCAAGTGATTCACACCCACGACCCGCGTGGACGGCCGATTTATTGGATAGGGCCGGCGGGCCTGGAGCAGGACGCCGGGCCCGGTACCGACTTTCACGCCGTCCGCCGCGGCTATGTATCGGTTACCCCGCTGCAGATCGATCTGACTCGTTATCAGGCCATCGATCAGGTGGCCGGTTGGGTTCAGGGGCTGGGCTGATGGTGGATCCAGGCTGGATTCACGGCATTGGCATGACCTCGCAGCGGACGCGGGAGCGGCTGTTTAACCGCTTGCAGGAGGCTGGAATTCAGGATTTGCGGGTGCTCGAAATACTGCGGCGCACTCCGCGGCACGTGTTTATCGACGAAGCACTGGCCAGCCGTGCCTATGATGACACCGCCCTGCCTATCGGCTTCGGTCAGACTATTTCCCAGCCGTACATGGTCGCGCGTATGACCGAGCTACTGATCGAGCGGCGTGAGCCAGAGCGTGTGCTGGAGATTGGAACGGGCTCTGGCTATCAGACCGCGGTGTTGGCCCAGTTGGTACCGTTCGTCTACAGCATCGAGCGGATCCGGGGGCTGTTGGAGCAAGCCAAGCCCCGCTTTCGTGCCCTTAAGCTGTATAACATTCGCACGCGCTTCGGCGATGGCGCTGAGGGTTGGCCGCAGTATGCCCCCTTCGACGGCATCATCCTGACCGCTGCGCCATCAGCGATTCCAACTGCGCTGCTCGATCAGTTGGCGCTCGGCGGGCGGTTGGTTGCGCCGGTCGGCAGCGACGGCCAGCAGCAGTTGGTTCTGTATGAGCGAACCGAGGATGGTGTAGCTCATCGCGTGCTCAGTAACGCCAGTTTCGTCCCCATGCTAGGAGGCACGCTGTGACCGGACTGTTCGGGCGGTTGTATGACATGGTCC
>DASULL010000394.1:0-3131 GCA_036278215.1 Gammaproteobacteria bacterium
TCAAGCTGCTGAATGCTTTATCGATTTCTGGATGAGCGAGGGCGCCTGGGCCCGCATGCCTGAAGCGCGCAAAGAGCCGATCAGGGCCGCCATTACCAACATCCGCGGGTGGGCCTGGGCATTGTTCAACGAGCCTACGCCGCTCGCTGCCTTCTCCCGGCTGGACGTTCCGGTTTTGTACATGCTGGGCAAGGCTTCCCCAGCCTCGTCCCGTGCCGTAGGGCGGCTTCTTACGCAAATCTTGCCGCGTGTGGAGGTTGTCGAGTTCGACGGCATCGGCCATATGGGCCCGATTACCCACCCGAAGGCGATTAATGAAACCATTCTGCGCTTCCTTGAAAAGAGCTAACCTCTCCTGTCGGGAAGCAGCCTTGCAGCTGCCGTCGCTCTTTCGCGTCAAGCGTTAAGCTGTGATTCCACTTTATCGGGCTGGCTGTAGATCCCTTGGGCAATATCATCGCGCATGCTGATTGGAGCGCCGACGCCAGGAAGCGGTGGATGTGCGTCGCCGAGCTGACGGCGCAGGGCTGCTATCGCGTCACGGCTCCCGAGCCCGTCGGCCTTCCGGGCACGCTGTTTGCGCGTCTTCTCGATCGCAGCCAGGGGAGGGTGTTTGTTGGTTTCGATTTCCCGATCGGAGTGCCAACGGCCTATGCGCGACTGGTCGGCTCGCCGAGCTTCGGGCAATTGCTCCACCAACTGGGTCGGGATGAATTCTCAAGCTTCTTCGACGTCGCGGCCTGCCCGAGCGAAGTATCGCCGGCGCGGCCGTTCTATCCGCGGCGGCCCGGAGGCAGCAGGCGGCGGCACCTGGTCGAGGGTCTCGGCGTTGCCGAGTTCAGCGAACTCCTGCGCCTCTGCGAGCTGAAGACTTCGTCACGTGGCAACGCCTGCTCCCTCTTCTGGACTCTGGGAGGGCAGCAGGTCGGCCGGGCGACTATCGCCGGTTGGCGGGACGTCCTGCAGCCGGCGCTGCGGAGCACCTCTCTGGACGTGGCGCTGTGGCCGTTCGATGGCGAGCTTTTGCCCTTGCTGAAAACACGCCAGATCGTCGTTGCCGAAACCTACCCGGCAGAGGCAGCCTTACACCTAGGCCTTGGCGCCCCAGGCCGGGGTTGGAGCAAGCGGTCTCAGGTCGACAGGCGCCTCAAAGCCGGCGCTATTCTGCGATTTGCCGAACAGGCTGGCATTGTCCTCGACCAAGGGCTGGAGCAACAGCTGCTCGACGGCTTCGGCGCTGCGTCGGCTGGCGAAGACCGGTTTGACGCTACGCTTGGCCTTCTCTCCATGTTGAACGTAGTTCTCGGCAGGCGTGACCCAGGCACGCCGCCAGCCGGCGAGATCCGGTCGGTAGAAGGCTGGATTCTCGGGCAGGAGTGTGTCCGGCAAGTCGGTGAATAGCGCTGCAAAGCAAGCGGCGAAAAGATCCATCGAATCGCGCGCTATCTATTCCATCGGCTCGTTTTAGGCAGGTTTCGGCTTGAAAAACGACTGATATTTCCCTGGAGTTATCGCCAGCCTTTGCTTGAAGTGGCGCTGGAAATGCGCCTGATCGCTGAAGCCAAGTTCATGTGCCACGGTATTCACGCTGTAGCCATCTCGCCGAAGCAAGGTCTTGGCTTTCTTGATGCGTTGATCGAGCTGGTAAGCGTGCGGTGTCTGGCCGTACACCTGCTTGAACCGGCGTATCAGCTGGTAGCGGCTCAGGTTCGCCAACCGGCAAAGCGTATCCAGCGACAGGTTGTGATCCAGCTGATCCATGATCAGCTCGCGTACGGCCGCCAGTCCCGGCTGGTCACGCCGCGTCGTGGTGGTTGCCGAGCGATCGAGCGCGGCAAAGTGTGGTTGCAAGAACTCAACCAGCAGTCCTTCGGCTAGCAGGAGATTGGTTTCATGCTCGAGCGTGGCGAAAAGCCGGTGAAACTGCTGGTACGTTTGCGCGCTCGTCTCGAATAAGGTTGGGAAGGGTTCATAGTCCTGGCTGGTGCCTGTCAGTTCTTGCTGTAGCCGCCCGAGCCAGGCCGCTTCCACGAAAAGCATACGGTAGGACCAGCGGTTGCCGCTGGGGTTGCAAGCATGCACATCACCAGGATTGATGGTCACGGTGACGCCTGCCCCCACCCGGTTTTTATGCTGCCGATTATGGTAGTCAGCCCGGCCCCGGTCGATTACGCCAAAGGAGAACTCGTCGTGCGAATGGGTGCGATAGCAGGCGCTCGAGTGGCTGGCACTGCGCATTTCAACGTATGGCAGGGCAGGGCTGGTTTTTAAGAACAGGGTCTGGTTCGGACTCATACCTCGGCAAGAAACTCAGTGCATAAAGAGCGAAACGACGGTGCCGCTCAGCAACAGGCCCATGACTAGATTGAAAATGGCTTGGTTCCGGGGCTTGGCCAGGTAGCGACTGACCAGATGGCCGACCGCTGCCCAAGTGCCGACACCGAACAGGCACATTATGAAAGAGATGACGCAGAAGGCCACCAGATAGTATTCGGCGGGTGTGTGGGCACTCACGAACAGTGCAACGCCAGACATGGATACCAGCCAAGCCTTGGGGTTGAGAGCCTGGGCTAACGCACCTTCAAGCAAGCGTGGCGGCATGTTTTGCGAGTAATCCGGCAGGCCCTGTTGCGGCCTTGCGGAAGCAATACGGTAAGCCATGTAAAGCAGGAACGCGCCGCCACTGTACTGCAGAGCCCAGGTTATCTGCGGGTAGGTCTGCAGAATGCCATTCATGCCGATTCCTACCAAAAGCACGATCAGCGTGTACCCCAGAGTGGCGCCGATGACATACGGGAGGGTTCGGCTGAATCCGAAGTTGGCAGCGGAACTGGTAGCGATGATGTTGACCGGCCCCGGCGAAATGGCACCGACTAAAGCGAAGGTCAGCATGGAGAGGATGATGGCGGACATCGTTGGCCTTTCTGAGACGGCTTGACCGGACGGCGGTCCGGCGTCCGAAGGAGGGCATCATAGAACCGGCGAGCAAGACGGGTCTTGAACGATATTGCGTGCCTCCCGATGAGGGAATAGACCGACGAGATGGCTATTGTCCCAGGCAGCCTGGCTTAAACTCGGTTGCGCCGGCCAAGGGTTACTATGCCGGCCTGCCGGCCGTTGCGGCTAAAGCC
>DASULL010000395.1:0-9040 GCA_036278215.1 Gammaproteobacteria bacterium
TGCGTGCGGCAGTGGGTCAGCTAATCAAGAATAGGGGCTCCTCTAGGGCGCCGTGTACCTGCCCCAGCTGCAGCAACCCGGATAAACAACGCACGACTTGGCCCCAACCTTTCAGAAGCTGCCGGCCTGCTCCGGAAGAAGCACCAGAGAAACCGGTCAGCCCTGGCTAACCGGTTGCCCATCGAACATCGCACTGATGTCACGGTAACTTACCGCCTCAGCAGAGAAGCTAAAGGTGCCGTGCTCGCGCATTTCCCGAGCAGCGCGCAGAAAAGCGCCCAGGGCGGCTCGAGAGAGCGCACTGCCAACACTGACCCGCTTCACTCCGATTTCCGCTAATTCGCTCAGACTAAGCTGCACTCCCTGCAACCCCATCACGACGTTCACCGGGCGATCGACCGAACTGACCACCGCAGCAATATCATCCTTGCTGGTAAGGCCTGGGGCGTAGAGCACATCCGCACCAGCCTCCTGATAAGCCTGCAGCCGCCTGATGACGTCTTTAAGATCCGGACGACCGACCAGGTAGTTCTCAGCGCGTGCGGTCACCGTGAAAGGGAAAGGCAGCGAACGCACCACCTCCACGGCAGCACGTACCCGCTCCACCGCTAGGCTTAGCTCATAGAGTGGCTCATCCGGACGACCGACAGCATCTTCAATAGAGCCACCAACTAGCCCGGCTGCCGCAGCAAGTCGGAAAGTCTCCGCAACCGCCTCTGGATTGTCGCCGAAGCCATTCTCGAGATCGGCGCTTACCGGCAGGTCAGTCGCCGACACGATGGCATGCACATGCTCCATCATCTCATCGCGGCCAACCGAGTTGTCCCGTTGCCCGATGGAAAAGGCAAAGCCGGCACTTGTTGTTGCCAGCGCCTCAAAACCTAGCTGCGCAAGCAGCCGGGCAGTCCCTATATCCCACGGATTGGGAATGATAAACGCCCCAGCTCGCTCATGGAGCGCACGAAACACCACCGCTTTTTCTGCTTGAGTTCGCATCCACTTCTCCAATCGAGCCAGTTACAGCGGCACAGCCGGCCGCTCATGCTGCAGTTCGGCCACGCGTAGCGGAGCCCCGTTAGGTGCTTAGCTTAGCCGTTTCCCCTATAACTTCCGGATCGCTGCCGTGGCGGTAGCCGTTGCAACCAAGCGGCCATCCTGGCTCAACTCGCCAGACAAGAAACAGATACTGTCGCCGCGGCGGACCACACGACCGATCGCCTGCAGCATCCCCGGCACCGCTGCGCTGAGAAACTGCACATTGAGCTGCAGGGTTGGTGCAAACTCCCCCGCCGCCAGGGTTGCCGACAAGGCCGGACCCATGGTGTCGTCCAGCATCGCCGCCAGGAAACCGCCTTGGATATTGCCGGCCGGATTGGTGAATTCCGGCCGGCCTTCAAATGTGGCCTCCAGCATGCCCGACGCGGCGTCGACGTATAGAATCGTCATCCCCAGTGTCTGCGCCGCTTTAGGCAGTTGTCGTTTGCCGGCGTGGATCTGCCAGAAAAAAGCGTTCGGATCCATCCTTCCCTCCCCCCTTTTGGATCGTTATTACTGTTTAGCTCTGGGCCAACTCTCCGGCCACGGAGCCAGGAGAGCGCACCATTTGTTCTGGCGCTAACACAGGCCGTGCATTAGCACGTCGGCTGCTGTCGGTATTAAGGTGGCCTACCGGCCACCGGCAATATCCAGAAGAGCGCCTGTCGTATACGACGACTCCTCCGACAGCAGCCAGAGAATGGCCTTCGCAACCTCCGCTGGCTGCCCGCCGCGCTGCATGGGCACCGACCCTTTCACCCGCTCCACTCGATTCGGCTCGCCACCACTCGCATGAATATCGGTATAAATAACGCCGGGCCGTACCGCATTGACTCGTATGCCCTCGGCGGCAACTTCTTTGGCAAGCCCAATGGTGAATGTGTCGATAGCCCCCTTGCTAGCCGCGTAATCCACATATTCATTCGGAGAACCTAGGCGAGAGGCGGCAGATGAAAGGTTGACGATGGCGCCGCCCATCCCCCCATGACGAATGGACATGCGCCGCACAGCCTCCCGCGCGCAGAGAAAGCTGCCGATAACATTAACGGCCAACACCCGGCTAATTCGCTCGGCACTCATCTGCTCCACCCGCAGCTGGCTCCCCAAAATGCCAGCGTTGTTAACGAGCGCGGTGACCGGCCCAAACTCCGCGTCGACGCGCTCAAACAAACGAACAACATCAGCTTCATTGGCGACGTCAGCATCGACAGCGATCGCTTCGCCACCAGCCTTGGAAATCTCCCGAACAACAGCGGATGCAGCCTCCGCATTGTGCGCATAGCTGATGCACACGGCATAACCCGCTGTGGCAGCAAGCTGAGCGGTTGCCGCACCGATTCCGCGGCTCCCACCCGTAACGATCAACACTTTTTTCAAAAGGCCGCCTCCATGCCCGTGGGTTTGCTTCTTGCTACCTGCCCGCCAACGCCAGCGACTGACGGAAGCTGCAGCCGGAGCGTATTCGAAAGCGGGATTAGGCACCCGCTGCGGAAGGCTCGCCCAGTTTCGAAATTGTCCCCTGCGCTGTTGCGCAGAGCCGCTCGCCCTGCTCGCTTAGCGTCAAGACGTCGCAACGACAAACCGCTTGGCTCTTGCCCGCATGGATGACGCTTGCTCTTGCGATCAAGTGGCTGCCGAGCGCTGGCCGCATGTAATTAATCTTGAACTCGGAGGTAACTACGCCAGACCCAAGAATGCTGCCACCGGCAAAGGTAAGGGCGTTATCCGCGGCATAGCTGATCACGCCGCCGTGAACGAAGCCGTGCTGCTGTTTCAAGCTCTCGATAATCTTTATCGTGATCTCGGCGTTCCCGTCGGAGAAATGAGTAAGCTCGGCCCCTACCAGGGCGCTGAATGGCTGGGCCGCTAATATGCTCCTGCCGTACTCCAGATGTGCTGTCATCTCTGTCATCGTTTTCTCTCGGGGCAATTAAGTAGCCCAACGCCTGAAGAGCCGCCGCGGTGCAGGGTTCTTTTCTGCTCGTTGACAAGACACTTCCTGCTAATAGAAACCTAATCTCAGATCGATGCTTATCTTCGACGTCGTTCATACTCCGATAATGAAGCGCATCGTTTCTTCGAACAAGAGCGCCGTTGATGTGACGGCGCTTGGAGGTAAGCGCTCTTCACTACAGTCCTTAAAGAACAAAAGCTCACAAACTTAAGCAGATTGACGGAAGCAACGCAAAAGTAGCCGCACCACTGCACAAGCCCAAAAGCCAGCGATATGCAGCCGAGCTCGAGCCACACATAATCGCTAGCCAGAAGCCCTCGCCTGACCGCCCGTCGCTTTCCCACGCCGGCTCTACTCCGGATCTGGTGGCGGAAGGTCGTGGCGAATGCGCAGGAAGCGCGCAAAGCGCGGCACGCCGTTGCGCGTCTGGCCGTTGTAGCGATAGGTCACCCAACTGCCGAGCGGCGGCGGCTCGGCCCGTTGGGCATCGGTAAAACCGCTGCCGAGGCGGAACTGCAAGCCATCAGGCCGTTCCACGATCAGCGCACCGAGCATCCCCGCGTATTTGCCTTTGCCGGCAACATAGCCGACGACGCGCGCCTCGGCGTCCTCGTAGGGTTTGTATTTGAGCAACTGGTCGCTACGGCCAATGCGGTAATACGCTCCGCGGTGATGCAGCATCAGCCCCTCACCGCCGGCCGCGATGACCTCGGTCAATCGAGCCTCGAGCTCCGCGGCGTCTTTCAGCCGGAACTGAGCAATCGGTTGCAGCCAGGGAACTCCCGCCTGCTCCAGCAAAGAGCGCATGTTCATGAGGCGGGCTTCGAAAGGACCGGGGTGAGCCGGTAGGTCGAAGACCATGAAATGCACTTTCCGCCAAACAGCGTCATCCGAGGCCGTGGCACGCACGATACCGCTGACCTCATCAAAGCGGCCGCGACCGATCCACAGCTCGCCGTCCAGCGGCACCTTCGGCCAGCCGGCGGTAAACCAAGCAGGCGAGTTAACGTGCTGCCCACCGCGCGTGCGCAAAACGTCCCCGTCCCAGTGCCCGCGCACACCATCCAGCTTTTCGCTGACCCAATACTCGGCCACCTCAACCTCGGCCTCATAGGCCGTAGCCAACATGAGCCGGGGCGGAACGACGTCGCTCGCCGGCAGCGGCTGGGGCACAAGCAGGCAGAACAGCAGCAGGCAAACGATGCGCAGTCTCATGCTTTCGTCCTTGAACCGTGAAGCTGAGTTTGTGTTGAGAATCCAGCAGAGGGCACGGCTCGCTCGATCAGTCGGTCCCTTAATCCGGCCTCTCCTCCCTTCAAGATAAAAGTAGAAGAAAAAACCTTGGGAGCCGCTGATTTCTCAGAGAAGGCACGTGCGGGAGCAGTTATGTAGCGAGTTCACGCAAAACCACCTGACTATGAGCCGGCGGCGCCTAAACGGCAGCGGCGGCTGCACTCGGTTCAATCACGCTTTCGCGCAGGAGGAGCAGAGCAGCGCTTAGCTTGCTGCACTGTAACCACTTCCCATTCGGCAATATCGCCGGGGACGACCTGGAAGAGCGGATGCGGCTCAGGCAGCTCAACGTCTTCTAGCTGCGCAAGCCAATCGGGCGCTCGTACCCCGAGCTTGTGCCTGAGGTGCTTCCACTCATAGTCGAGCTGCCCCCGGGTGACGCTCAAAGGCTCGACGGCGTGGTCAGAATCGATCTTCCCCGCATCGAAGCGATAACCACGACGGATAGCTTCGGCGTGAACTGACCTGAGGTAGGCCGCGACGTATTCTCGCGGTGCTGGCGACTGGAGAAAGCGCGTCAGCTGCGGATGATGTCGATAGCCGCGCGTTTTGCCCGATAACACCGCCTGCGCAAGCAGGCCTTCCCGCCATAGAGCCACTAACCCTTTCGAATCAAGGCATTGCGGGTGCAAAGACCAAAGGCGCATCAGGCCTCCTCAGACAATCCTGGCCTTCAGTAAAATCAGGGACTATCGCGCGGCTGCTTGTCTTGTACCTCTATCGGTATATCCTAACGCGTCCGAGATGCTGCTCTTGCAGGCTGAGCCTCAGATGCTACGGTTAAATCTCGGCAGCAAGAGCCAAAAAACAATATGGGGAGAGTTTGCTCATGCGATTGACCAAGCGTTTCAGTCTGCTTGCTGCGACAACAGTACTGGTCGCCAGTACCGCAGCCCTGGCGGCTCCGACTTTCATCAACGTCCTCACCGGCGGCACCAGCGGCGTTTACTATCCGATGGGCGTGGGACTGTCGCAGCTGTACAACAGCGGCATCAAGGACGCAAAAGCTTCGGTGCAGGCCACCAAGGCCTCGGTGGAAAACCTGAACTTGCTGCAGGCTGGCCGTGGCGAGATCGCGTTCGCGCTCGGCGACTCGGTGGCCGACGCTTGGCAGGGCGTCGAGGACGCCGGCTTCAAAACACCACTGAAGAAGCTGCGGGCGGTCGCCGCCATCTATCCGAACTACATCCAAATCGTTGCCAGCAAGGAATCCGGCATCAAGACGCTGGCCGATCTCAAGGGCAAGCGCGTCTCGGTCGGCGCGCCGAAGTCCGGCACTGAGCTGAACGCCCGCGCTATCCTGGCCGCCGCTGGATTGAGCTACGACGACCTCGGCCGTGTGGAGTTCATGCCGTTCGGCGAGTCGGTGGAGCTGGTCAAGAACCGGCAGCTGGATGCCACCCTGCAGTCGGCCGGCTTGGGCCAGGCAGCGATCCGCGACTTGGCGTCGATGATGCCGATCACGTTTGTAGAGGTTCCTGCCGACGTGGTCGCCAAGATCGGCAGTCCGGCGTACCAATCCAGTGTTATCCCGGCCGGCACCTATGATGGCCAGGACAAAGCCGTCGCAACCGTCGCCATTACCAACATCCTGGTGACTCACGAGGGCGTTTCCGACGAGGTCGCCTACCAGATGGCTAAGCTGCTGTTCGACAACCTCGACCGCATGGCTAACGCCCACTCGGCAGCCAAGCAGATCTCGCTAGAGAACGCCACCAAGGGACTGCCCATCCCGCTGCATCCGGGCGCCGAGCGCTTCTACAAAGAGGCTGGGGTCCTAAAGTAAGACATGGATGCTGCGGGAGAATCCTGCCGCAGCCCTAACTGTCGTGGTCCGGCCATGTTGCCGGGCCACGAATCCGAGGGGCCATTACCACCACCGCAGGCTTGATCGGCTATCGATGCTGGCACTGTCTGCTGCCGTCAGTGGTTGTGGATCGCTCCCCGCCGTACCGGAAGAATTGTTCCCATGAGTGAGTACCAAGGGCTTTCCGCCAGTCCTAATGAATGGCCGAAGACGCTGTTCTATGTGGCACTGCTGTTTTCGACCTACCAGATCGTCACGGCAGCGTTCCATCCTCTAACCAGCCAAGTTCTGCGTGCCGGGCACGTCGGCTTTCTGCTGCTGATGATCTTCCTCAGCTATCCGCTTAGAGGCAGTGAGCGCCCCTGGCAGCCACTGGCTTGGCTGCTTGGCCTAGCCGGCATGGCGACCGCCTTTTATCAGTGGTATTTCGAGGCTGATCTGATCCAGCGCTCGGGAGAGCTCACCACCAGCGACATGGTGATCGGCATCCTGCTGGTCGTGCTCGTCTTCGAAGCGGCCCGGCGGGTCATGGGCATTGCGCTGCCCATCATCTGTGCCCTGTTCCTTGCCTATGGCCTGTTCGGCCAATATCTGCCGGGCGATCTAGCGCACCGTGGCTACGGCTTCGATCAGATCGTCAACCAACTGTCGTTCGGCACCGAAGGCCTGTACGGTACCCCGACCTATGTGTCGGCCACCTATATCTTCCTGTTCATCCTGTTCGGCGCGTTCCTCGAACAGGCCGGTATGATCAAGCTGTTCACCGATTTCGCCATGGGCTTGGTCGGCCACAGGATGGGCGGCCCGGCCAAGGTAGCCGTGGTGTCCTCGGCCCTGATGGGCACCATCTCCGGCTCGGGCGTAGCCAATGTGGTCACCACCGGTCAGTTCACCATCCCGCTGATGAAGCGCTTCGGCTATCGGCCTGTGTTCGCCGGCGCAGTCGAGGCGACGGCGAGCATGGGCGGACAGATCATGCCGCCGGTGATGGGCGCGGTTGCCTTCATCATGGCCGAGACCATCAATCTGCCTTACGCCGAAATCGCTAAGGCGGCCATCATCCCTGCCTTGCTGTACTTCGGCACGGTGTTCTGGTCGGTGCATCTGGAAGCCAAGCGCGCCAACCTCGTGGGGCTGCCGAAGGACCAGTGTCCGAGCGCCTGGGGTGCGGTGAAGGAGCGCTGGTATCTGCTGATCCCGCTGGCCGTACTGGTCTATCTGCTGTTCTCCGGCTTCACGCCGATGTTCTCCGGCACCGTCGGCTTGGCGCTGACTGCCATCGTGATCCTCGGTTCGGCGATTATCCTGCGGGTCTCGTCAACGGGGCTGCGCATGGCGTTCTGGGTGGCTCTGGGCATCCTCTGCGCCGCCTTCTTCCAACTCGGCATCGGCGTCATCTTCGGGGTGATCGCTGCGCTGGTCGCCGGCTGCTGGTTCGTCAAGGGCGGTCGTCAGACCCTGCGCATCTGCCTGTTCGCTTTGGCCGAAGGCGCACGGCATGCGATTCCGGTCGGTATTGCCTGTACCCTGGTGGGTGTCATTATCGGTATCGTCAGCCTCACCGGTGTCGCCAGCACCTTCGCCGGCTACATCCTCGGCATCGGCCAGAACAACCTGTTCCTGTCGCTGGTGCTGACCATGATCACCTGCTTGGTGCTGGGCATGGGCATCCCGACGATTCCGAACTACATCATAACTAGTTCCATCGCGGCGCCGGCGCTGCTCGACCTGGGCGTGCCGCTGCTGGTTTCGCACATGTTCGTGTTCTACTTCGGCCTGATGGCCGACCTGACGCCGCCGGTGGCTCTGGCCTGCTTTGCGGCGGCGCCGATCGCCCGCGAAAGCGGCTTCAAGATCAGCCTGTGGGCGGTCCGGGTCGCGGCGGCCGGCTTCGTGGTACCGTTCATGATCGTTTACGACCCAGCACTCATGATGCAGGGCGACAGCCTGTTGGCAACGCTATACATGGTGGTCAAGGCCACTTTCGCCATGGCCCTGTGGGGCATGGCCGTGGTCGGATACCTGAACCGGGAGATGGGCTGGTGGGAGCGGCTGCTGGCGTTCGCAGCTGGTGCGCTGCTCGTCCTCGCCCTGCCGCTCACCGACGAAATCGGCTTCGCGCTTGGCATCGTGCTGGTCGCTCAGCATCTTTGGCGCGCCCGTAAGATGGCGGAGCCGTCGATCGCGTGATTGGCCTGTGTATGGGACTGGCCGGAGTGATCTGGGCCCAGCTTGGGGTTCCAGATTTCACTCTGGCCTGGGACCACACCATTGAAAAAATTCGCTGGGAAGAGGACTACCGGGTTACCCCGGCTGGCCTGCTGCTCGGCCAAGCACGGGTCAAAGGCTCCGGCGCCGGCATGGAGATCCCGGCCGGCGCCGAATTGCAGGGCGGCAGCTGGCGCTATCAGCGTCAGCTGCCGCCCCTGCAGCCGCTGCGCCTCGGGCGGACTCCCGAAGCCGGTGATTACGAGCTGTGTTTTGCCGGACAGTGCCAGCCGATCAGTCACTGGCTCGGCCCGCCGCAAGCAAATCAGCCAACGCTGGAGCTCTGGAGCTGCAAGACCGACCTTGGCGCGCCCACACCTCCGAGCTGAAGAAGCAACGCCAGCGACGCTCTCGCTCTACCCATTGCAGCTTTCTGCCTGAGTTTGAGAGGGGCGTCTGTTTTTTGACGCCCGCATTGCACACGATGTCCTCAGACGTGACCGAGTCCACCTCTTGCCTTCGCCTGTAGGTCTACATTCGCGGCGAATTGGATCTTCCAAGCTATCGCTGCCAAGCAGATGGACCAAAAGCAAACTTATCTCCGTCCTAGAATCACCGTACGTTCTATCGTCATCTTGTTCTTACTTACAGCTCTGGGCCCGAGCACACTGCTGGCTGCCCCCACTGCCGCCACGTGGCGCGCCAGAGCCGGTGCGGAAGTCGGCAGCCAAAGCCAACGTGGA
>DASULL010000396.1:0-3471 GCA_036278215.1 Gammaproteobacteria bacterium
ATCCGCCGCATAGTCGCGGCCGCGACGCTGGTAGTGCACCTCGCGTGGCCGGGTCTCGGCCTCGGCCGTCGGCTTGGTCAGCCCCGTGACCAAGGAGTAGGCCTCCTGCCAGCGGGCCGTAGTGGCGCAGCCGTTGCATAGCACCAGCAGCAGGCACAGGCTCCAGAGCCGCCCGTGGTGCCGGCGCCATGCGCTCACCCTGTCGGCCGTACCGATCACCGCATCCCCAGACTCATCCGCGCTCGGCGTCTCGGTTTTCCCACCTTGGGGCGCGCGCTGCTTACATCTATACCGGCAGGCAGCGGGGAGGTCGATTTTCGCCTTCTAAGGCATGGGCAGGCTCTCAGGCGCCGAGGTAGGCGCGTCGGATCTGATCGCTCTCCAGCAGCTCGCGGCCCTCGCCGCTCATCACGATCTTGCCGTTCTCCAGCACGTAGGCCCGGTCGGCGAGTTGCAGCGCCCGGTAGGCGTTCTGCTCGACCAGGAAGACGGTGGTTCCGGCCTGGCGGATTTCCTCCAGCACTTCGAAGATGCGCGCGATCACCAGCGGCGCCAGCCCAAGCGAGGGCTCGTCCAGCAGCAGTAACTGCGGCCGACTCATCAGCGCCCGGCCGATCGCCAGCATCTGCTGCTCGCCGCCGGACAGCGTCCCGCCGCGCTGGCGGCGACGCTCCTTGAGCCGCGGGAACAGGGCATAGACCTCTTCGGCTGCCGCGGCCCGCTCCTCGGGGCTCTGATGGAAGCCACCCAGAGCCAGGTTCTCCTCGACCGTCAGCCCAGAAAAAATCCGCCGTCCTTCCGGCACGATGGCGAGCCTGCGGCGCATGATCGTCGGCGTCGGCAGGCCCTGAATCTCTTCGCCGTCGAAGCGGATTCTGCCCTGCGTCGGCGTCGGTTCGCCGCAGATGCTCATCAGGATTGTTGTTTTGCCAGCGCCGTTAGCGCCGATCAGAGTGACGATCTCGCCGCGCCGTACTTCAAGGCTTACGCCTTTCAGCGCCTCGACGCGACCATAGCTGGCATGGACGTCCTCCAGCGCAAGCATCATGCCTCTCCCAGATAAGCCTTGATCACGGCCGGATCGCGGCGGACTTGCTCCGGTTGGCCGGTGGCGATGACGCGGCCTTGATCCAGCACGACGATCCGGTCGGACACGCCCATCACCAGGTGCATGTCGTGCTCGATCAGCAGCACGCTGACGCCATGCTGGTTCCGCAAGTCGACAATCAGTGCGTCCAGCTCCGCAGTCTCGCGCGGGTTGAGGCCTGCCGCCGGCTCGTCCAACAGCAGTAAGCGCGGCTCCTGCACCATGCAGCGGGCGATCTCCAAGCGCCGGCGCTGACCGTAGGCCAGCGTGCTGGCTTCGCGGTCCGCAACCGCGGCCAGGTCTACGACCTCCAGCCAGTGCGCTGCCCGCGCCAGCGCTGCCTTCATCCGCGCCCGATAGCCCGGGGCGCGCACCAGCCCGGTCCACAGGTTGGTGTCCAGGCGGCTGTGCTGTGCCACCAGCAGGTTCTCCAGCACCGTCATGTTGTCGAACAGGCGGATGTTCTGGAAGGTGCGCACCAAACCGCGCCGGGCGATCAGGTGGCTCGGTTCGCGGTCGGTGCGCTGGCCTGCTAAATGGATCTGGCCGGCGCTGGGCCGATAGAAACCGCTGATACAGTTGAACACGGTGGTCTTGCCGGCGCCGTTGGGTCCGATCAGAGCCAGGATCTCGCCGGGCTCCATGGTAAACGACACGTTGTCGACGGCCATTAGGCCGCCAAATCGCATGCTCACCCCCTCGACCTGCAGCAGTGCGGTCATTCAGGCAAGCTCCAGCCGCGGCCGACGGGCCGGCAGCAGACCTTGTGGCCGCCAGATCATCATCAGCACCATCCCCAACCCGAACAGCAGCATCCGGTACTGATCGAACTCGCGGGCCAGCTCTGGCAGCAGGGTCATGAACACCGCGGCCAACACGATCCCGGCCTGGGAGCCCATGCCGCCGAGTATGACGATGACGAGGATGATCGCCGATTCGTGGAAGGTGAACGACTCCGGACTGATGAAGCCCTGGCGGGCGGCGAAGAAACAGCCGGCGAAGCCGGCAAAGGTAGCCCCGAGAGCAAAGGCGGAGAGCTTGATGCTGGTCGGATTGAGGCCAAGCGCCCGGCAGGCGATCTCGTCCTCCCGCAACGCCTCCCAGGCGCGGCCGATCGGCATCATGCGCAGCCGGCGAATCACCGCCAGCGTAATCACGACCAGCAGCAGCGCGAGCAGATATAGGAAGATGATCCGGTGGCTGCTGTTGAAGCTGATGCCGAAGAATTCATGGAAAGTCGGCCCCTCGGCGCGGCTGGCGAACTCCAAGCCGAACAGGGTCGGTCGTGGAATGCCGCCGATGCCGTTCGGTCCGCCGGTCAGGGCGTCCAGATTGTTCAGCAGCAGATAGATGATTTCGCCAAACCCCAGCGTCACAATCGCCAAGTAATCGCCGCGCAGGCGCAGCACCGGGAACCCCAGCAGCACGCCGGCGATCGCGGCCAGCAGACCGCAGAGCGGCAGCGCCAGCCAGAAGCCGATGCCGGCATGCTCGGCCAGCAAGGCGAAGCCATAGGCGCCGATCGCGTAGAACGCCACGTAGCCGAGATCCAGCAGCCCGGCCAAGCCGACCACGATATTCAGCCCCAGCCCGAGCATCACGTAGATGAGCGCCAGCGTGGCGAGATCGACCGCGCCGCGACTGGCGAAGAACGGCCAGGCCGCAGCGGCCGCCAGCAGCACCGCCAGTGCCAGCGGGTGCCGGCCTATCTGGGCAAGCTGCGCCCTTGGGGTGGGCAAGCTGAATCGCGCCAGCATGGGCAGCAGGCTCAGCTGCGCCAGCCGGAACACCAGCACCAGGACGGCGACGGTCGCCACCGGCTGCCACGCTCCCTGCACGGTCAGTCCCATACCGGCCGGCTGCAGGCGCAATCCCATCAGCGGCATGGCCAGCAGTAAGGCGATCAAGGCCCAGCCGGCTGCATCCAGGACCCGCGCGCCCATCAGACCTTCTCCACCTCAGGCCGACCCAGAATGCCGGTCGGTCGGAACAACAACACCAGCACCAGCACGCTAAAGGCCACCACGTCCTTGTACTGCGTGCTCAAATAGGCGGAGGCGAAACTTTCCGTGAGCCCCAGTAGGATGCCGCCCAGCATGGCGCCGGGAATACTGCCGATACCGCCCAGCACCGCTGCCGTGAACGCCTTGATGCCGACGACGAATCCCATGTGGGCGTTGACCAATCCGTAGTGCAGCATCACCAGGATGCCAGCGGCCGCCGCCAGCGCCGCGCCCAGCACGAAGGTCAGCGCGATCACCCGGTCGGTATCGATGCCCAGCAGCCGCGCCATGACCCGGTCCTGGGCGGTAGCCCGGCAAGCCCGACCAAGCGCGGTGCGGGAAACGAACAGGGTCAGCAGCGTCATGAACAGTACCGCAACC
>DASULL010000397.1:0-5279 GCA_036278215.1 Gammaproteobacteria bacterium
GGCTTCATCGTCCTCGACGGTAAGAATCCTGGCAGCCATGTAGTTCCCCTAACGATATGCCAGGGCCACATTACAAGACAGTTTTGTTACAGCCGCATTACCGTAGCGGTTTTGCCAGCACCAGGGAGAACAGCCGCTCGCCGCCCTCCAGGTGCCGCTCGATGACGAAACCGGCCCGGCCCAGCATCGCCGATAGCGACTCCGGCGTAAACTTCCGGCTGATTTCCGTCAGGATCGCCTCGCCCGGTGCAAACTCATAGCAGCGCTGCAGAGCTTCTATGGTGACCCGCTGCCGCCGTTGCGCCAGTAGATACATCTCGATCCGCGCTTCGGCGCGGTTAAACACCGCCCTGTGGCGAAAGCCGGCCAAGTCGAAATCGGCCTGCAGCTCGCGGTTCACAACGTTCAGTACATTGAGATTGAAGGCGGCAGTGACGCCGGCGGCATCATCATACGCCGCCTCCAGCATAGCCACGTCCTTTACCCGGTCGGCGCCAAGCAACAGATAATCCCCGGGTCGCAAGCGGGCTCGCAGATCTCGCAGAAACCGATCCGCCTCCTGCTCGCTGAAGTTGCCTATGGTTCCACCAAGAAACACAAACAGCTGCCGGCCAGCAGCCTGCGGCAGATGCGCCAGCCCGCCGAGGTAGTCGCCGGCAAGCGCCCGCACCTGCAGACGCGGAAATTCTTCCACCAGTTCGCGGCCGCTGCGCTCCAGCATCTCGCGGCAGACATCGAACGGCCAGTACGTCGGCATCACGTCCAATGCCTCGGCGGCGCGCAGCAGATGCCGGGTCTTGCGCGAGCTGCCGCTGCCAAGCTCGATCAAATGAGCGGGTGCCACTTCGCCCATGATCTCGGCTGCGTGCGCCGCCAGCAGTGCCGACTCCGCCCGCGCCGGATAGTACTCGGGGGTTTCACAGATCCGCTCGAACAGTTGGGAACCGTAGTCGTCGTAGAAATACTTCGGCGGCAGCATCCGCGGCGACCGCTCGAAGCCGTGGGCAAGATCGGCTCGTAAATCCGACACTGGCCACGCCGGCTGCACTTGCCGACACAGAAAACGCCCGTCCTCTTGCACCTGCGCAGTCGCTACGCTCATACGCCGTTCCACTCCTTGCGGCGATTCTTGTTTCTGGTGTCGAACCAGCAGCCCTGCGCTACCATTACTGGTCAGTCGGATCGCCGTGTCATCGGCATGACCCAACAGACTTCCGGCTTGATCCGTCGAACGGTGCGGCGCCCTCAAACCGCCGCGACAACGGAGTACAGCGCCCGTGTGCAGGTTCGCCACCTATCTTGGTCCCGACATCTCCCTCGGTCGCTTCTTGCTTGAGCCAAGTCACAGCTTGGTCCGGCAGTCATGGCAGCCGCGGGAAATGCAGACCGCACTGCTGAACGCCGACGGCTTCGGCATCGGCTGGTACAACCAGACCGGACCCGCTACCTACCGCAATGTAATGCCAATTTGGGCTGACCCAAACTTGGCGGAACTCGGGCGCAGTCTCGAGCGGGGTTTCTGGGTCGGTCATGTACGCAGCGCCACTCCAGGTTTCGGTGCCGGCTTCGCCAATACCCAGCCGTTCGTCGATGGCGAGCTCATGTTCGTCCACAACGGTTTCATCACCGGCTTCAGCGCCGGCGTGCGGCAGCAGCTGCGGCGCTGGCTGGCGCCGGCAATCGAAGCCGACATCCACGGCAACACCGACTCCGAATACCTGTTCGCCATCCTCCGCCAGCTGCTGGCCGAGGATGAGGAGCGGGATTTGGCGGATGCCTTGCAGCTGCTGCAAGACCTGTTGAACGATTGGGGCGCGGAACATGCGCTGCTGAATCTGCTGCTGACCGACGGCAGCCGCGTAGTTGCCCTGCGGCATGCCTTAGATGCTGACTGCCCCAGCCTCTATTTCACCACCGACGACGAGATGTTCCCCGGCGCTCAGTTGATCGCCTCCGAACCGCTCACCGAGACTGGCGTCTGGCAAGCCGTGCCCCCACATCATTTGCTGATTCTGGATCCGGACGAACCGCCGCAACTGGCGCCCCTTTAGAGAATTCGTTGACAGCACGGTACCTTGGCTGAGCCGTTGAATTGCGGTGCGAATGCGAAGAGGAATAGCGGAGTCTGTGGCAACGCCAAGCCCCGGGTTGCCAGCGCTGCAAGCGGTCCAGGCGATGCTGCTGGCGCTGGTTGAGCCACTCAGCGAGCGAGAAGTGGCCGCGCAGTTTCACCCCGACCTCAGCCCGCTGGGCTGGCATCTCGGTCACTGCGTCTTCGTCGAAGCATTCTGGATCCAGCGTTGCCTGGGCAGCGGCTCACCGCCGAACCACCTGCAGCCCCTCTACGCTCCCGAGTTTTCGCCCAAGCCGCTGCGCAGCCGCCACCTGCCTGCCAAAACGGAATTACTGGCCTGGGCCCGGGCACAACAGCAACGGCACCTGGCCGCTCTGGCGAATGCCGCGGGCAGTCCCCAGCGCCTGCCCGGGCTCACCGACCTGCCGTACTTTCTCCTGCAGCATCACGCTCAGCACCTGGAAACAGCACAAATGGCGCTGGCGCAACGGACCGCCAGCCGGCCCACAGATGGGCTGGAAGGCGCCCGTCTGGAGCCGCGACCGCCAACGACAGAAACCGTCCTTTTGCCCACCGGCGATTACCGGCTCGGCAGTGATCACCCCGGCGTTTACGACAACGAGCGGCCAGCCCGCCGGGTGCGCCTGCCGGCGGCACGGCTTGGCCGTCAGCCCGTGTGCAACGCCGAATACCTTGGCTTCATGCAGGACGGCGGCTATCGGCGCCGCCAGTTCTGGACAGATGCCGGCTGGCACTGGCGCTTGGCCAGCGCAGCGCAGCAGCCCGCGTATTGGCGCAGGAGCGCTGACGGCGGCTGGCTGCTGCTGAGACCGGAAGGCGCCGTCCCACTGCCGGCGGAGGGGGCGCTGATCGGAATCAGCTGGTTCGAGGCGGCGGCTTACGCCGCCTGGGCCGGAGCCCGTCTGCCACACGAGTATGAATGGGAGGCCGCCGTCTCGACCAATCGGCTGGCCGGCGTAGGCACGGCCTGGGAATGGTGCCGCAACCGCTTCCATCCGTATCCCGGTTTTCGCGCTTTTCCCTACGACGGCTACTCCCTGCCCTGGTTCGACGGTTACCACTACACGCTGCGCGGCGGCAGCCCCTACAGCTTGCCCTGGATCCGGCGAGCCAGCTTCCGCAACTTCTATACTGCGGACAAGCGTCATGTCTTCGCCGGTTGCCGACTGGCGTTCGACGCCTAGCCCTACCGGATGGCAATGCTCCGTCGCACGATGGGCGAGTCAAGATCCCCATGGCCCATCCCTGGCCTGTTTCCTTGAACGGTTTGCTTCTTTACTCGCTGACCTGGTGGACGCGGCGCAAACTGGTAATGACAACCTCCAGCGCCTTGTCGAACAGCTGACCGTCATCCAGCATCACCGCCTTGCCATCGCGCAGGTCGACAGCAAGCTCTCCCGGCGTACAGTCCTTCACTTTGAAGCCGGAGCGGTTGACGAAAATCAGCCGCCGGCCGTCGCCCAGGCGGGCCGACAGCTTGCCGCGAACGCGCCCGCCCCGGTCTTGCCCGAACTCAAACCAGCTGCCGATGGCGACTGCATCCAGCTGCTGCAGGTACTCCTGCAGATCGTCGCTCGCCGCCGGCGTGGCCGGCTCATCAGACAAAGCCTCGGTCACCACCGGCGGCGCTCCCTCGAACGCCTCGCCCGTCGCCGCCGTGGTCAGGCAGCGGACGTGCTCCGCCTCCAGCAGCTTGAACAACTTAGTCATTTCAAAGGGATTGAACAAAATGGCATTAAGGCCTTCGCGCAGCTCATGCAGCAGCACCGGAATCTCCGTTAACAGCTGCCGCCGCGCCGCCGCCGTGGCCTTGGGCTCAACGCTTGCGATCAGCCGATCGACGACAGCAAGCTGCCGCTGCCACTCGCTGCTGTCCTCGTCCGCTTTCAGGCAGGATAGAAACAGCACCTTTGACCAGGCATCGTCGAGCAGCTGGTAGATCACCCCCGGCAGTTGGCGGCCGCTGACGCGCCGTTGCAGCTCGGCATCCACTCGCGCCTTGGCGCTCTCCACCTTGGCCTTGCCTTCCGCCGCCAAGCGGGTCCGCTCCTCAACCAGACGGGCCCGCTCGCGTTCTTGTTCCTGAAACGCCAGGAAGTCTTCGAGCAGCTCGCTGAACAGCTGGCCGTCGTCGCCAAACTCGCTCAGGATGCGTTCGACAATGTTCTCGATACGGCAGTACAGCGGATCGCGCTCCAGCTGCACCGGCTCGACCCAGCCCAGAGCGGCGCCCGCCATTTCGTTGATCAGGCGGCGCGCCGGATGCTGCCTGTTGCCGAAAAATGCGCCGTCCAGGAAAGCGACCTTGAGCACCGGGATCTGCAGTCTGGCGATCAAGGCCTTGATCAGCGGCGGCAGTTGGGGATCGTCAAGAATGGCTTCGAACAACAGCTCGACGACATCGATAGCGGCGCTTTCGAGCGCGCCAATCTGCTTGCGCTCCGCCTGCCCATCCGCCAAAAGCTGGCCCAGCGTCTGCTTGAGGCGAGGCTCCGCTGTCACACTGGCGCCGACCTCGCGTTGCAGCAGCGACAGCGCCCCGACCAGATCGCTTAAGCTGGCGGCGGCGCCCGCCGCCGAGGCGTTACCGTTGCCTAGCAGCGCATCCAGGCCGGCAACCGTCTCTTCGGCGAGCAGTTGCCGGAAGCTCTCGAGCAATGGCGCGGTACCCCAAGGATGAACCGAGCGATACTGTCGCGGCTGCTGCGTGTCGTTGCGTGCCGCGGTTTGGCTTTGACTGGCGGTCGGTCGTATCCGGGGGGTTGTGGCGCGCAAGCCGGCCTGTACCAACAACCGGTCGATCTCCTCGTACAGACCGCTCAACGCTCCAAGCACATGCTTGTCGAACAGCTTGTACAGAATCAGGCGGGGATTCAGCGCGATGTTCAGCTGAGCAGCAGAGCTGGCGAACCCTCCGACGATCTGCATCGGATCGAGCGGGCTGCTGCGCTCATCGAACGTCTGCCGCGGAAACAGCTTGGCCAAGCTGGCTTGCAGATGCGCCAACCGCAGCGCCTCGCGGGTTCGCACCTTGGCGACCATGCCTTCAACCGCGATTGCCTCCTCCAGGGCCTCGTTATCCAACAGAGCCAGGTCGGGCTCGCTGCTGGAGATCGGCGCTGGAGAAGAACCTGATTCGGCTTGCAGACGCTTGAAGCCGTACTCCAGCGCGGCACGAAAGCTA
>DASULL010000398.1:0-5349 GCA_036278215.1 Gammaproteobacteria bacterium
GCCTGCGGAGCAGCAGGCTCCTGCTCCCACAGCCGGGCCGCCAAGCCCGAGCCGCGCGGCGCCGATGTGGTCACGGCTGCCCGCAGCATCGCTTCCCTGCCCCAGATATCCACCCGCATCTTGCCTCTGGTGACCGCCGTGTAGAGCAGCCGGCGGTCGATCACCCGGGACGGCTCGGGCGGCAGCAACAGCAGCAACCGCTCGAACTCCGAGCCCTGGGTCTTGTGCACCGTCATGGCGTATACGCTTTCGTGCGCCGGCAGCCGAGCCGGATGGAAGCGGCGGATAATACCGCCGTCGGCTTCGAAGTAAACCCGCAGCTCGCCATCCTCTCCCGGCAGGGCGATGCCGATGTCGCCGTTGTAGAGCCGCAGGTTGTAGTCGTTCTGCGTGATCATGACGGGCCGACCGGGATACCACACTTGGCCGCGACGGATCATGCCGGCCCGAGCCAGGGCGGCTTCGACGTCGCGGTTGATCGCTTCCACACCGCTGGGGCCGCTGCGGTGGCCGCAGAGCACCCGAAAACCGTTGAAACGGGCCAGCACCTCTTCCACTGGCTCGCCTTCAGCCATGGCCTGCAGGTAGCTGGCGTAGCCGTGGCGCACCGCTGCGCTGAAGGCCTGCTCGGTGCCGGCCGCCGAACGCCAGCCCAGCTCCGGGTCATCGCCGCGCAACAGTGCCAGGGTGCCGTCGGCGTCGCCAGCGTTGATCAGCCGGGCCAGCTGGCCGATGCCGCCCTCGCCGCGGAAACGGCGGCTCTCCCGCAACCGGACGACGCAGTCGGCGATAGGCGGCACAGCGCCGCCGGCCGCCGGCACCCGCTCGCCGCTGACATCAGCCAGGCGCTGGGCGAAGGCCGGGGAGCAGCCCTCGGCGCGGCCGCAGATATCCGCCAGCACCGAACCGGCCTCAACCGAGGCCAGCTGATCGCCGTCGCCGACCAGAATCAGTTTGGCCTGGGGCGGCAGCGCGTCGAGCAGCTTGGCCATGAGGGCGAGGTCGACCATGGAGGCTTCGTCGACCACCAGCGCGTCCAGCGGCAGCGGGTTGCTCCGATCGTGGCGGAAATGGATGGAGTTCGGCTGCACGCCCAGCAGGCGGTGGATGGTGCTGGCCGTCTCGGGAATGGCGGCGCGGATCGCCTCGTCGACGGCCAGTGTCTGTTTTGCTTCGCGGATTGCCTCCTGCATGCGGGCGGCGGCCTTGCCGGTGGGCGCGGCTAGGCCGATCAGCGGCGGCCGGACCGGATTCTGCGCCGCCAGCAGGGCCAGCACGCGCACCACGGTGTAAGTCTTGCCGGTACCCGGACCGCCGGAGATCACGCAGAGCTGTCGCAATGCCGCCGTGGCCACCGCCACCTTCTGCCAGTTCACCCGCTCCGGATCGCTCGGGCCGAACAGCGCCTCCAGCTGCCTCCTGACCTGCTTGATCTCGACACCGGCCGGTGCCTGAGCGCGGGACAGCAGGGCGTCGCCGATACGCCGCTCGTAATCCCAGTAGCGGTACAGATACAGCCGGTCGCCCTGGTCGAGGATCAGCGGCCGCCATTCGCCCGGCGCGCCGACCACGGGGCTTTTGCGCAACGTCTCGCGCCAATCGTCCAATTCGTCGGCACGATCCAGCTGCCTGGCGAGCGCGGCCAGATCCAGGCAGCTGTGGCCGTCGCGGATCCAGCGGCTGGTGTGAGCGGCCAGCTCGGCCAAGCGGCCGCCGCTGCCGGCCAGCCGGACCAGCAGGCGGGCGAAGTGGTCGTCGATCGGCGCGAGCCCGTCCGAAGTAAGCTCAGACGACATCAGCGGTTTCCTTTATTTTTCCAGTGTGCAGGTAACGGTCCAGGGCGGCGATCAGCGCCGCCGGCGGCCGATCGTGGAAGACGCCGCCGCTGCCCCGTGCCGGACTCATGCCGCGCAAGAACAGATAGTAGACGCCGCCGAAGTGGCGCTCGTAGTCGTAACCCGGCAGCCGCTGCCGCAGGTAGCGGTGCAGCGCGACTGTGTAGATCAGGTACTGCAGGTAATAGCCCTGCTCGCCCATCGCCGCCGCCAACTGCCCGGCGCCATAATCGGCCAGTGTCGGGCCCAGCCAGTTGGACTTATAGTCGGCAAGATAGAAACGACCTTCGTGCTCGAACACCAGGTCGATGAAGCCTTTCATGAACCCCTCGTTGAGCGAGAACTGCAGCCGGCCGAGGCGCTCTTGCACGGCAATCTCCGGCAGGAAGCCGTGCTCGCGCAGCAGCCGGGCCAAGACCCCGCCGTCGAGCCGGGCCAGCGGGTAATGAAACTCCAACTCGTCGATCCGCCGGCTGCGCGGCAGCTCGGCCAGCCGCAAGCCCTGGCCGTCCAGCGGGGTGGCAAGCACGGCGCGCACCATGCCGGCGACAGTGTCGGTCCAATCGCTGGCAAAGCCGTAGCGGCGCAGTTGCTGGCTAACCAGGTGGCACAACCGAGCTTCGTTCGGATCGGTGAAGTCCCAGTGCTCGAAGATGCTGTGCAGGCAAACGCCCGGCCGGCCGCCGCGTGGGAAGGCGAAGATGCCGCTGGCCTCGACCGGCTCGACCGCCGGCGCCGGTTCGGCGTCGTAGTCGGGCTGCTCGACCCCGGCAGCCACCCGCCCGACCAACGCGGAGAAGCTACTGACCCGCCAGCCGTGCCGCAGCTCGCGGCCTAGCCGGCGTGCGATCAGCGCTTGCGGTCGCTCCGGCGGCGCTGGCAGCGTTGCCGTCGCCGCCGTTGGCAGCGGCTGGACGGCGATTGCCGCCGGGTAGTGCTCGGCCAGCTCTTCCAGATCGCGCAGCAGCTCGGCGGCGGCGCGTTCCTTGAGCAGCGCCCCCAGGCCGGCCAGCGGCCGCGACTCGCCGACCTGATGGCCGTGCAGCAGCCAGCCCAGGCCGGTGGCCTGCAGGCCGTTGCACTTGCCCCAGGCCACATAGCAGCGGTGGCGGGCGCGGGTCAGCGCCACATAGACGAGCCGCAGATCCTCGGCCAGTTGTTCTTCTTCCGCCAGCTCGCAGCCAGCATCAAAGCCACTCGACCCAAAGTCCAGCACCGGCTGGAAGTCTTGCGCCGGATCGTGGAAGGCAACCGGCGCGGTGCGGTCGCTTTTGGTCGGGCCATCCCAGAGGAACGGGCAGAATACGATGGGATACTCCAGGCCCTTGCTGGCATGGATGGTGACCACCTTCACCAGCCGCTCGTCGCTTTCCAGGCGCAGCTCGGCCGCCTCGTCGGCGCCGGGCTCGCGGCGGCGCTGGGCGAACCAGCCCAGCAGGCCTTCCATGCCGACGCCGGTTTCCGCCGCCTGGCCGTGCAGCAGCTCGCCCAGATGCAGCAGGTTGGTGAGCCGGCGCTCGCCGTCGACATAGGCCAGCAAGCGGGCATGGACACCCTCCTGCTGCAGCAGGGCGCGGAAAAAGCGTATGAAACCCCGCTCTCGCCAGAGCGCGTGGTAGGCCTGGAAGCGCTCCAGGATATCGTTCCAGGCCTGCTCGTCCTCGCTCAGCCGGGCCAGCTCAACGCCATCGACTCCAAGGCAGGCGGTGGTGAGCGCGGCACGGATGGCGCTGTCACGGGTTGGCTCCAGCACGGCCGCCAGCAGCCGCTCCAGCTCGACCGCCTCGGCCGAGGCGAACACCTTGTCGCGTGATTGCTGCACACAGGCGATGCCGCGTGCCTGCAGCGCCCGGATCACCGCTGCGCCTTGGTGATGCTTGCGCACCAGCACGGCGATATCACCGCCTTCCAGCGCCCGGCCGCCGACGGTCACTTGGCCGGCCTCGGCGCGCTGCAGCAGGCGGGCGATCTCGGCCGCCACCGCCTCGGCCACCAGCGGCAGCGCCGCGTCCTTGCTGAGCAGATCGCTTTTGCTGTTCAGCGGGGCATGCTCGGCACCCAGATACCAGAAACGCAACGGCGCGGCCGGCGCGTCTGCCTCCAGCAGCGCGGCCTGCGGCTGAGCGGCCGGCTTCGGCTGCACCGGCGCGAAGTCGATGGCGTCCAGCAGAAAAGGCCGCGGCGCCCGGCTGAACAGGGCGTTGACGGCAGTTATCAGCGGCGGGTCGGAGCGCCAGTTGGTGTCGAGGGTGTAGCCTTCGGGCGTCACCTGCTTGGCCGCTAGGTAGGCGTAGATATCGGCGCCGCGGAAGCTGTAGATGGCCTGTTTTGGATCGCCGACCAGATACAGGGGAATGCCGGTGCCGCTGAACAGCCGATGGAAAATGTCCCACTGCAGCGGGTCGGTGTCCTGGAACTCGTCGATCAAGGCGGCCCGGTAAGTCTGCCGCAGCTTGGCGACCAAACTGTCGCCGCTGGCTGCCAACAAGGCCTGGCGCAGCCCGGTCAGCAAGTCGTCGAAGCACTGGACGCCGCGGCGGCGCTTCAGCGCCGGCAGTTCGTTCCAGAGCGTCTGCAGGGCACACGCCTCGAACAGCACCAACTGATCGGCCAAGGCCTGCTGGTAGGCGGCGCAGGCGCCTAGCAAAGCCTCGCAGGCTTCGAATAGCGGATGCTGCGGCGGCTCCTTGTCGCCGGCCTTGAGCGCCAGCTCGGCGCTGCCGAAGCGGTACAGGTTGGCGCAGGGAACCGGCGTCAGCGGCGGCGTGCCGAGATAGCCATCCAGTTCCGCCAGCCAGTTCGGCAGATGCGCTTTGCTGTAGGAGCGGCGGTTCACACCAGGATGGCTCGCTAGCAGCGCACGGACGTCGTCCTGCGACTGCTGCCAGCAGTCGGCGGCTTGCCGCCAAGCCTGCAGCATGGCCTGCTCCAGCTGTTCCAGGCTGAGCGGGCTAGGCTCGGGCGTGCGCAGCTGGAGAAAAGCCTTGCCCAGCCAGGGCTTGAGCTTGCGCAGCAGGCTTTCCGGCGAAAGCCGCCGTTGCAGCAGATAGCGGACGAAGCGTGGATCGCCGTCGCAGACCTCCCGCCGCCAGACATCGTCCAGCACCTCCTGCACCAGAGCGTCCTGATCGCTGACCAGTTCGCTGTCGAACGGCGCGCCGCTCTCGAAAGCGTGATCGGCCAGCGCCCGCTGACAGAAGCTGTGAATGGTGAACACCGCTGCCTGGTCGAAATCGACAATGGCACGGTCCAGCCAGCGGACGGTGCGGGCGGGATCCTCGGCCCGGTCGATCAAGGCGGCAAGAAAGGGCTCGGCCGAGGCGCCGTTTATAAACGCCTGCCGCGCTTCGATCAGACGCTTGCGGATCCGGTCACGCAGCTCGGCGGTGGCAGCCTTGGTGAAGGTAACCACCAGGATATCCTCGACCGCCAGCCCCTCCTCCGCCACCAGCAGCAGGTATAGCGCGGCGATGGTGTAGGTCTTGCCAGTGCCGGCGCTGGCCTCGATCAGCCG
>DASULL010000399.1:0-5792 GCA_036278215.1 Gammaproteobacteria bacterium
GGCGGTCACGCTCATCAAGCCGGAATACGACATCTGGGAGCCGGGCGAGCACAATGGCACCTTCCGTGGCCACAACCTTGCTTTCGTCACCGGTAAACACGCGCTGGAGCTGTTCTGGTCCGACGACAGCCTGCAAAGGCAGGTTGCCGCCAAAAGCGAGACGATGCGTAAAGCGCTGCAGCGGATCTGCAACAAGTTCCCACAGGCTCAAGGCCGGGTGAAAGGCCGCGGCATGCTGCAGGGGATAGAGTTCGAGAGCCCTGAACTGGCCCCCGCCGCCTCCCGTGTCGCTTTCGAGCATGGCCTGATCATCGAGACCTCGGGCCCGCAGGACCAAGTACTCAAGCTGCTTCCGCCGCTCACCATCAGTAAGGCGGATCTGACGAAAGGGCTGGATCTGATAGAGCGCAGCGTCGGCGAAGCTATCGCCACGCTTGGCATTTCCTCCGCCCGGGCCGCCAGCGGCGACCGCTAGAAAACTGCTGCCCTGCCCTTCCCCCGGCACAAGCCGGGGGAAGAAGGCCACTTGATCAGCATTCCTGCGAAAACCAAACAGAGTAGATATTTATGATCGTTCGCTATCTGGAAGATATCGTCGGCACCGACGACGACGTGCATGCGCCCACCTGGAACAGCCGCCGCCTGCTGCTGAAAAAAGACGGGATGGGCTTCTCGTTCCACGACACCATCATCAAGGCCGGTACCGAGACCTACATCTGGTACGCCAATCATCTCGAGGCCGTCTATTGCATCGAGGGTGAAGGCGAGATCGAGACGCTGGCTGACGGCAAGATCTATCAGATCCGGCCCGGCATGCTGTACGCGCTCAATGAGCACGACAAGCATTATCTGCGAGCCGGGCCGGATGCCGACATGCGCATGATGTGCGTGTTCAACCCGCCCCTGACCGGACAAGAAGTGCACGACGAAAACGGGGTCTACCCTCTCGTCGACTGAGACTGCACGGGGCACTGACAGCGCAGTGCCCCTCAGTAACAACCTGAACAGGAGAATCAGTAAGTAAGGAGGTCGGCATGGACCAAAATAAGGACCTTTATCCGTCCAGAACGCAAAGCAAAACCCCCATGCTTCCCCGACTCGACCCAGTCGTTTACGCCGATGCCCAAGCCCGCGGCAATGGGCCGCTAACGGGCGAACAGCTCGATGCCTTCGAACGGGATGGCTTTCTCTTCTTTCCGGGCTTCTTCAGCACCAACGAGATCAGTGCCTGTATCGAAGAGCTGCAGCGGCTCTCGGCTGACCCGGCGGTACGCGCCTCAAACAGCACAATCCTAGAGCCAGGCAGTAATGAAGTGCGATCCATCTTCGCGATTCATGAGATATCGCCGCACTTCCGACGACTCGCCCACGATCCGCGTATTCGCGATCGAGCCAGGCAGTTGCTGGGTAGTGACGTCTACATCCACCAGTCGCGCATCAATTACAAACCCGGCTTCAAGGGCAAGGGATTTAACTGGCATTCCGACTTCGAGACTTGGCACGCCGAGGACGGCATGCCGCGGATGCGGGCGGTGAGTTGCTCGATCGTGCTCACCGACAACAACGAGTTCAACGGCCCGTTAATGCTAATCCCCGGCTCGCATAAGTATTTCATTCCCTGTGTCGGCGAAACACCGGACGACAACTACCAGACATCGCTAAAGGATCAACAAATCGGAGTGCCGGACGAAGAAAGCATTGCCAGCTTGGCGGCGGCAGGCGGGATAAAAGCGCCTAAGGGGCCGGCAGGTTCGATGCTGCTGTTTGACTGCAACACCTTGCATGGCTCCAACGCCAATATGTCGCCCTACCCACGCAGCAACGTGTTTTATGTCTTCAACAGCGTGGAAAACCGCCTGCAACACCCATTCGCCGCGAAGCGACCAAGACCGGCGTTTTTAGCAACGCGCGAGAAATAAGCCGTGCTTGGGATGGGTGGCTCCAGCCATGGAAAAACCCGGCCCTCTTTGGAAACAGAGTCTTCAGCTGTGGCACGGTTAGAGTGAGCGCTCGCCACCAAAGCCTGTTCGGCCGCTCCACGCGGCCGTCTCAGGCCTGACGATCGGCTTTCCAAGGGCCTAGGGCACAGCAATCCGCCTACGATGTTGTCGCCGCTGCCTGAAAAAACTCTTCGACCTGCCGCGGCTCACGCACCAGCGGCGCCGGCGGCAGACTATCGAGAAAGATCTTGCCGTAGGACTTGGTCACCAGGCGGTTGTCGCCGATCATCAACACGCCGCGATCGTTCGGGCCGCGAATCAGCCGGCCGACACCCTGGCGCAGCGCGATCACCGCCAGTGGCAGTTGGTGATCCATGAAGCTGTTGCCGCCGCTGCGGTTGATGGCCTCAATCCGGGCCTGCACCACCGGATCGCCGGGCGAAGCGAATGGCAGCCGGTCGATCAGCACCGCCGACAAAGCCTCGCCGCGGACATCCACCCCTTCCCAGAAGCTGCTGGTACCCAGCAGCACCGCATCGCCCAGCGAGCGGAACTTCTCCAGGATCTGTGCCTGCGACGCCTCACCCTGCACCAGCAGCGGAAACGACAGCCGCGGCCGCAGCCAATCGCTGGCGTAGCGCAGGGCGCGGTAGCTGGTAAACAGCACGAAGGCGCGCCCGCGGCTGGCTTCGATCACCCGCAGCGCGGCGCGCAGAAAGGCCTCATCGAAGCGCTCGCTGGCCGGATACGGCAGGCCCAGCGGCAAGTAGAGCAGCGCGTTGCGCCGGTAGTCGAACGGGCTGTCCAACTGCAAGGTGCGCACGTCGTCGTCCAGACCCATGCGGCGGTTGAAGTGCTGGAAGCCGTTGTTCACCGCCAGGGTCGCCGAGGTAAAGACCCAGCCGGCACGATGCCGCGCCATGTGACCGCGGAACTGGCTGGCCACATCCAGCGGCGTCAGCCGCAGGATAAAGGACTGCTGGAAGGTCTCGAACCAGCAAACCGCGTCTTTCCCCGCCTCTGGACTCAGCAGGCGGGTAATGGTGTCGTGCAGCGCGAGCGCGCGCTTGCCGCACTGCTCCAGGTTTTTGCCGCGCACGGCCAGCGGCTCCAACTGAGCGGCCAGCGTCGCCAGGCAATCCTCCAGGTGAGCTGTGGCTTTGCCCACTTCGGCCTCATCCTCGACCGTCGCCCAGGCAGCGCGGCGGTTGCCGACGCCAAAAGCCAGGCGCAGGTCCAGCGCTGCCTTCGCCAGGGCATCGGTCGACTCGATCACTTCGGGCAGGTCGCCGGCCTCCTCGAAGTAAGCGAATTTCGTATCCCGCGCCAGATCTGCCAGCTGCCGGCTGCTCAGGCTCAGGCCGAAGAACTGGGCGGCGACCTCCGGCAGCTGATGTGCCTCATCCAGGATGTAGGCATCGGCCGAGGGCAGCACTTCGCCGAATCCGCCCTCCTTCAACGCCCAGTCGGCCATCAGCAAGTGGTGGTTCACCACCACCACGTCGGCTTCCTGGGCCCGCCGCCGCGCTTCCATCAGAAAGCACTCCTCGAAACGAGGACACTCGCCGCCCAGACAGTTGTCGGCAGTGGAGCTGACCCGAGCGCGCAGCAGCGAGTCGCTTACCAGCGGGGCGATCTCCGCCAGGTCGCCGCTGCGGGTCCGCGCCGCCCATTCCCGTACCCGCTGAAAGCGCTCGGTTTCTTCGCGGGACTCGAAGCGGCCCTCCAGCGCGCTCTGGTCCATACGGTACAGGCAGAGATAATTCGCCCGCCCTTTCAGCAGGGCGAGCCGGGCCGGCACTTCCAGGGCGTCCCGCACCAGCGGCAGATCTTTTTCGAATAACTGATCCTGCAGCGTCTTGGTGCCGGTGGAAACAATGACCTTGCGACCGGAAAGCAGCGCCGGCACAAGGTAAGCGAAAGTCTTGCCGATACCGGTACCGGCTTCGGCAACCAGCACCGCCCGATCGCGAATGGCGCTGTCGACCGCGTCCGCCAACTCCTGCTGCTCCGCGCGCGGCTGGAAGCCGCTGAGCCGCTCGGCCAGCCGGCTGCCCTTGTCCAGATGGGCCGCGGCGGACTGCTCCAGGTTCATGCTAACTCCCGCGTCTCAACGAATTTGGGCCGTCGAGCCGAGGCGGCGTGCCTCGACCATAGCCGCATCGGCACCTCGGCTGTCACCGCGCTGGCGCCGCACTTCAGCGATCAGCCGCCAGTTTTCCGCCCGCAAGCCGGGCTGTGCGGCGGCCAGGGAGTTGGACTTGAGAGCCAGCCCTTCGACTTTGCCGTAATCGCGCTGCCGGTAGCGAACCACAGCTAGATTCTGCCAGAGCACCGGGTGATTGGGCGCGACGCGCAGGGCACGCTCGAGATGGGCGGCGGCCGCTTCGTGGTCGCCGGCCTGGGAAGCCCGCTCGGCCTGCGCCGCCAGACTGCGCGCCGCTGGCGGCAGCGGCGTCGGTTGGGACGGTGCCGGCTGCACCGGTGTCGCCGGCTCCGCGACCACGGGCGGCCGCTCGACCGGCGGTAGTACAGGCGAGCTGATGACCGGCGGCGGTTGCGGCGGGGGGATTACCCGGACATCGCCGCGCCGCTCACTCGGCGGCACGCTGACGCAACCGGCAATCACAGAGACTGCCAGCAGCGTTGGCACCAGCTTGTTCATTTTCATAAGGCTCCCTTAAACCAGTCACTGGCGCGCTCGAAAATATTGCGCTCCTGTATACAGCTGCTGGCGGCGTCCGGTGGATAGGCACGCACATAGGGCAAGGTGACCGCATCGACGCAATGCTCCGCCGCCAGCAGCCCCGAGCTGCGCTCGATCCAGAGCGGCTCGACCCCATCCGGCGGACTCAGTTCCAGCGGCCGCCAGTCGATGGCCGCGAACATTTCCGACCATACCGTCAGGGCACCACTGGCGCCGGTCAGGCCGGTTCTGCCGTTATCGTCCCGGCCAAGCCAGACCACGGCCAGGGTATCGCCGGAAAAGCCGGCAAACCACGAATCGCGGGTGTCGTCAGTAGTGCCGGTCTTGCCGGCGACCAGCGGCTGCGGCCCCAGCCAATTGGCCGCCCCGCGGCCGGTGCCGCTCCACACCGCGCCCTGCAAGGCATAATTGACCAGATACACCGGCGCCGGTTCGAAGGCACGATCGACCACCAGGGGATAGCGGCTGAGCACGCGGCCGTCGCGGGTCATCACGGCCCGCACCGCCCGCACCTCACTGCGGAAACCACCCGAGGCCAGCGTGTGATACATCTGCGCCACTTCCAGCGGGGTGTAATCGGCCGCGCCGAGGAACAGTGACGGATAAGCGCGGCGCGGCGGCTCCAAGCCCAACCGCTCGATGGTATTGAGCACGGCCCGCATGCCAACGTCGAGCCCGAGGTGCACCACCGGCAGATTGTAGGATTTCGCCAGCGCCTCCCACAGCGGGACCCGGCCGCGCATCTCGCCGTCGTAATTGCGCGGCGTCCACATCTCGCCCTTGGTGCTGCGTAACGACACTGGCTCATCGGCGAGCAGCGTGCCCAAGCCGTACTGCCCAGGCCGTTCCAAGGCCGCCAGATAGACTGCCGGCTTGATCAGCGAGCCGATCTGCCGCCGGGCGGACAGCACCCGGTTGAAACCGGCAAAGCGCGGGTCGCGCCCGGCCACCAGCGCCAGTACGCTGCCGTCATCGACGTTGAGCGTGACTATCGCGCCTTCCAGCTTGGGATCTTTCCACTGCCGCAAGCGGCGCGCCAACGCATCTTCCGCCGCTTCCTGCACGGACGGCGCCAGCGTGGTGAAGATCCGCAGCCCTTCGCTGCTGAGATCCTGCGGCCGGTAGTCACGCTGCAGGTGCAGCTT
>DASULL010000400.1:0-3638 GCA_036278215.1 Gammaproteobacteria bacterium
GATCCGGGCTGCGGTGAACCGCTTGCAGCAAGCCGCGGAAGCCGAGAACAAACCCGAGCAGGCGCGGTTCGCCGAGCAACTGGCCTTGCACGCCCAAGCCGAAGAAGAGGTTTATTACCCGGCAGCGATTCTAGTGGGTGAGGTGGTTCGCTCGCGGCTGGGGCAATAGCGCCCAGCGGCGGAAGGGATCAGCATGGCACGACGTATCAGGAACGATCAGATCAACGCCCTGAAGCAAATCTTGCAGCGCCGTTTCTTCGAGTTGCGAGAAGAAATCCGCCAGGAACTGCTGCGTACCGACCAGGCGCCTTACATCGAACTGGCTGGCCAGGTTCACGATGCCGAAGAAGAGGCGGTAGCCGATCTGCTGGTCGACCTGAATCTGGCCGAGATAGATCGCCACGTCCGCGAACTCAGAGAGGTGGATGCCGCTCTGAAACGGATTGCCGAGGGTACCTATGGCATCTGCGAGGATACCGGCGAGCCCATCCCTTACGCCCGCCTGAAAGCCGAACCGACGGCGCGACGCAGCGTCGCGGCACAGGCCGCCTATGAGCGTACCCACGAACCAGCGGCGCACCCCAAGCTGTGACTGCGCCGAGCACTGCGGTCACAACTCGAACAGCTCGCTGTGCCCGAAGCCCTTTGCATAGTTCAACACCGAGATGAATTTTGGCGTGATCTTGATCACGGCGACCTGCGATAAGTCCTCCGGCATCGGCATGGTCGCCAGCGGCGGGAATTTGTCCTGCATCAGCCGATAGACCCGGGCCCGCTCGTTCTCGTCTTCGACGACGGCGGCTGTGCCGCTCAGCGATAGTCCCTTGATCTGGTTCCAGTCCGGATAATCGCGATCGATAGTGAGCGACACGCGGGGGTTGCGCCGGATGTTGGCGACCTTCTGCGCCGCAGCGGAAGCACCGACGTAAAGTGTCAGCCCATCGTTGACGTAAGCCACGGTAGTGGCCTGGGGATAGCCGTCTTCCCGCGCCGTAGCCAAGCTGAGATTGTTGTGTTGCGCCAGCAACTCCAGCACGAACTGTCGTGTGGCCTGATCCATGGCTAGCCCTCTGTCATGCATGACTGCATCCCACAGCAGCGCGATGATCGGCTATTGCCGATTTCCTGATGTCCCACCCGGCGGTGCGCTGTAGCCGCCGCCCGGCTCCATCACCCCTCCCCGCATGCCGCCCGGCCCCATCATGGCCTCGTGTTGCTGCATGTGATCCATCATCATCTGCATCATCGCCATGTTCTCCTGGCTCATGCCGGGGCAGTTCTTCATGGCCTGCAGCTCCATTTCCATGCCCTGCTGCATGAGCTCATTGTGCTGTCGCCTCAGCCGCTGGCGTTCGGCCGGATCTTGGGTTGTCTGCATGCGCTGCATCACCTCGCCCATCTGCCGCATATGCTGTTCGAGGCGGAGCGGCGACGGCTGCTGAGCTTGGCCGACCATTCCGGGCGGCTGCGCCAGAACCGGACCCACCGCCAGCGCCATGGCAAAGGCCGCCAACATCGATTTCATCAGCCTGCCCTCCGTTGCTTGAGCCGCTGAATTGCGGCTTGCCCCATCGTTCGCAAGAGCCGGCGGGCATAAATATCAGCCAAGCTGGCAATCCGGATCGGCTTCCCCAATCTGGTTCTTGGGAGCGGATCGATGTCGTTGCTGCAGACCAGAGGAGGCTGTCATGGCAGGCAACACCATTCCCAGGGATGGCTGGGTCCAGGTCTGGGACCCTTTTGTACGCATCGGTCACTGGATTTTGGTCGTCACCTTCTTCACCTGCTACCTCACCGAGGGGGAGCCGGAATGGCTGCATGACTGGTCCGGCTATCTGCTGACCGTGGTCGTACTGTTGCGAATCGTCTGGGGTTTTATCGGTCCTCGCTACGCCCGCTTCAGCGACTTCGTCCGTCCGCCGGGAGAGGCGCTGCGCTATTTCTGGGACGAACTAAGGGGGCGGGCACCGCGGCATATCGGCCACAGCCCGTCCGGTGGAGCGATGATTCTGGCGCTGCTGCTGGCGCTGCTGATTTCGGCAGGCAGCGGCATGGTGGTCCTGGCCATGGAAGAAGGCGAAGGCCCCTTGGCCGGGTGGCTGGTCACGCCGCTGCCGGGTGGCGAAGAAGAAGATTCACCGGAATTGGAAACAGCGGAAGAAGTCCATGAAATTGCCGCCAATGTCACCCTGATTCTGGTGATTCTTCACATTGCCGGTGTGCTTCTGGGCAGCTGGCGCAACCGCGAGAATCTGGTCGGCGCCATGATCACCGGCAGGAAACGGATCGAGGCTGCACCAGACCGGCCCGATCAGAAATCGCCGCCCCAGCGTTAGCTGGAGACACGACAAGATTTACCGTAACGCTCGGCGGGCCAGATACAGGCCCGGCAGCATCGGCAGCCAGAGGGTAAGGCCACGCAGCAACAGCGTGGCTGTCAGAGCCGCTTCCAGGTGAACGCCGAGCAAACCCAGCATGACCACACAGGTAGCCTCGAAAGTGCCCAGCCCCAACGGAATCAGGCCCACGCTGGCGGCAACGGTGGCAACCATGAAGCTGGGGAAGGCGACCGCGTAACTCACGTCCTGGCCAATCGCCCGCAGCATGACCCAGAGCGTAGCGGCGTCCAGCAGGAACACCGTTCCATGCAGCAAGGTAGTCTGCAGCAGCAGGGCCGGATCTCGCAGCAGCGTACGAGGCGCCCGCGTCAACTGATCGGCCAGCTCCAGCAGCCCGGGCAACCGCCGCAGCAGCGCCGACAACTGCTCCGGCCAGCGGCCCAGCGCCATTACTCCGGCAAGGATGGCGACCATTACCAAGGTAAACACACAGACCAGGAGCACGATCCACGGCTGCATGGCGTGGTAAAACCACAGCAGCGCTACGGCAACCCCGGCGCCGACCAGAAAAGCGGCGTGATAACCCACCACGCTTACCAGCAAGGCTGCCAGGCAAAGCTCGGCTGGCACCCCCTGCCGGCGGAGCGCGGCCACGAAGAAAGCGGTGCCGCTCATGCCGCCGCTGGGCAGCGCCTGGTCCGAGAACAGCTTGGCGATTCCCAAGGGCACCAGCGATGCCAGGGAGCTACGCGCTCCGCCCCGTTGCAGCGGACCGTACCAGACACCCGCGGCGCAGACGTAGGTTGCCGCCTGCAGGAGCAAAGCTAGCAGCAGCCAGCCCGGCTTGATCGCCCGGGCCAAGCGAACGAACTGCTCCAGCTGACCGATATTAGTCACCGTCAGGATCAGGCCCGCCAGCAGCAGGATCCCGATCAGCAGTGCCCGCAGTCGCCGGTGCCAGAACAGGTGTGGAGAGGCCCTTGACGTCATCGGTCCCGTCTCGCCGCTAGCTCACCGGCAGTTACCACACCGGACCGGCACAGTGGCTCGTCACCTATCCAGATTGGATCCTTTCCGGCGCCCCCGGCGAGCTGAGCCTGACCGGCTCTGGAGACTCGGTGGTCATGGTGCTTTCGGGAGCAGCAGCGCGCTGGCGACCGAGCTCACAGCGATCTGCCGGAGTGGCGCTAATCGGATCGTCCAGCGCGTATTTGTGTGCCGTATCTCTGCTTCCAACGGCGCCCCGATGGCAGCCTCCGTTCATCACAATGGTGGTGCACCACCAAGGCGGCAAGCAGG
>DASULL010000401.1:0-4736 GCA_036278215.1 Gammaproteobacteria bacterium
GACCCAGTGTTTCGGCTGCTGGTCGGTATGCGGCATCCGGGCCCGCGTCGATACCGCGAACAACACCATTCTGCGGATCGCCGGCAACCCGTACCACCCGCTCTCCCACGAGAACCCGGAGCGGTACGAAACGCCGGTGCGTGAGGCCTATGCCCGCCTCGGCCGCGAGACGGGGATCAAGGGCCGTTCCACCGCCTGCGCCCGCGGCGCCGCCATGCTGGAGCAGCTCACCAGTCCGCACCGCGTGCTGCAGCCGCTGAAGCGGGTCGGTCCGCGCGGCAGCGGCCGCTGGGAGAGCATCAGCTTTGAGCAGCTGGTGGCGGAAGTAGTGGAGGGCGGCGACCTGTTCGGTGAAGGGCACGTCGATGGCCTGCGGGCTATTTACGACCATGACACTCTGATCGACCCCGACAATCCCGAATACGGCCCCAAGGCCAACCAGTTGCTGGTGACCAATGCCGGCAACGAGGGCCGGGAAGCGCTGGTGCGCCGGTTCGCCTTCAACGCTTTCGGCACCCGCAACTTCGGTGCCCACGGTTCCTATTGCGGGCAAGGCTACCGGGCTGGTTCCGGCGCTCTGCTGAACGATCTGGACAACAATGCCCACGCCAAGCCGGACTGGGAGCATGTCCGCTTCGCGGTGTTCATGGGCACCGCCCCGGCGCAGGCCGGCAACCCGTACAAACTGCAGGGGCGACAGCTTGCCACGGCCCGCACCGAACGTGCATTCGAATACGTGGTGGTTGCGCCCTCGCTGCCGAATACCTCCAGCCTCGCCACTCAGCCGAGCAACGTCTGGCTGCCGGTGCGGCCGGGTACCGACACGGCGCTGGCCATGGGGCTGATCCGCTGGATCATCGAGAATGAGCGTTACGATGCCAACTACCTGGCGCAGCCTGGGCCGGCGGCGATGGCGGCCGCTAGCGAACCGAGCTGGAGCAACGCTACTCATCTGGTGATCAGTGAGCCGGGCCATCCGCTGGAAGGGCGCATGCTGCGCGGCAAAGACTTGGGCTGGGCCAAGGCGGCCGACGACTTCGTGGTCAAGGCCGCCGCCAGCGGCGCCTGGATGGCGCACACGCAGCCGGCCCCGGCCGAGCTGTTCGTGGACACAGTGATGGAGATCGACGGCCAGCCGGTGCGGGTCAAATCCAGCCTGCAGCGGCTCAAGGAAGAAGCGCAGCGCCTGACGCTGGAAGAGTACAGCGAGCTGTGCGGGGTGCCGGTCGGCGCTATCGAGGCGCTGGCCAGGAAATTCACCAGTTATGGCAAGCAAGCGGTAGTGAACAGCCATGGCGGGGTGATGAGCGGCAACGCCTTCTACACTGCCTACGCCATCCTGATGCTCAATGCCCTGGTGGGCAACCTGAATGCCAAGGGCGGCACCTTCGTCAGCGATGGAGCGTTCCCCAGCGCGGCGGCCGGCGCCCGCTACGATTTGCAGCGCTTCCCCGGCATGCGAACGCCCAAGGGAGTGTTCTTCTCCCGCAACCGCTTTCCCTACGAGCGCACCAGTGAATACCGCCGCAAGGTAGCAGCGGGCGAGAACCCGTATCCGGCGCGGGCGCCCTGGTTCCCGTTCTCGCCGCCGCTGCTGACCGAGCACTTGGCCTCGGCACTGGAGGGTTATCCGTACCAGGCCAAGGTGTGGATCAACCATATGGCGAATCCGATCTACGGCCAGGCTGGATTGCGCAGCGCGATCGACGCCAAGCTGCGTGATCCGAAGCGGCTGGGGCTGATCGTCTCCATCGACGCCTTCATCAACGAGACCACGGCTTACGCCGATTACATCGTGCCCGACACGCTGACCTACGAAAGCTGGGGCTTTACTTCGCCTTGGGCCGGGGTGCCGCAGAAAGCCAGCACCGCCCGCTGGCCGGTGGTGGAACCGCGAGTGGCCCGGACCGCCGACGGCCAGCCGGTAGCCATGGAAAGCTTCCTGATCGCTGTGGCCAAGCGACTTGGCTTACCGGGCTTTGGCGAGGGGGCGATCACGGCCGCCGATGGCAGCCTGCAGCCGTTGCACACGGCGGAAGACTTCTACCTGCGGGCCGCCGCCAACGTCGCTTTCGCCGGCAAGCAGCCGGTGCCGGAGGTGGACGAGGACGACCTGGAAGTCACCGGCGTGGCGCGGGTGCGGCAGGCGCTGCAGCGGACGTTGCCGGCCGAGGAGTGGCGTCGGGCCGCCTTCGTGTTGACCCGCGGCGGCCGCTTCGCGCCGAAGCCGGCAGCGGCTGCCGAGGCACCGCCGCGGCGCTGGGAGCGCCCGCTCTGCATCTGGAACGAGCAGGTAGGTACGGTCCGGCATTCCATGACCGGCGAGCTGCTGAGCGGCTGTCCGACTTGGTATCCGGCGCGGTTTGCCGACGGTTCGCCGGTGGAGCAGTTCTACCCGGCGCAGGACTGGCCGTTCCGGCTGAGCTCGCACAAGTCGCATCTGCAAAGCTCGGTATCGATCGGGTCGGCCCGGCTGCGCCAGGTGCACCCGTTCAACCCGGTCGGTATCAACCGGCGCGATGCCGAGCGGCTCGGTATCCAGACCGGCGACCGGGTGCTGCTGGTGACCCCGAGCGGCCGGGCCGAGGCCGTGGCGCAAGTGCGGGATGGCGTCGTGCCGGGCGCTATCATCATCGAGCACGGTTTCGGCCACCGGGAACTGGGGGCGCGCCAGCACATCATTGATGGCAAGCCGCAACCTTATGAACCGGCGATCGGAGCTGGCGTCAATCTGAACGATCTGGGCATCGTCGACCCGACCCGGGAGATAGCCAATGCCTGGATCGATTGGGCCTGTGGCTCGGCGGTGCGGCAGGCTCTGCCGGCGAGGCTGGAAAAGATCGGCTGATCGGTAGCAGCAAAGCGGCTGTGCCGGCTTTAACAGTCGGCACAGCCGCTGAACTTGCTCTGCCCTGAGCGGCCACGCTCCTTCCAGCCGTCTGGTCCGCCCGTACAGCGCAGCAGAGCGCTATGGCGGAGGAAACGAACCGCAATGTTGCCAACACCGCCGCGCTTGTCGAGCGACCTGCGACACCGTCGCCGGTCACAACACCCGCGCCGGCGCAGACTTGGCCGCCCTTGCCGGCGATTTGCAAAGTCTGGTGCAGCAGTTCAGGACGGTCTGATCGGCCGTATCCGGGTCGAGAGATAGAGTCCGAGCAGAATGAGCCCGGCGCCAAGCGCATGCCGCTCGTACAGCTTCTCACCGAGCAACGCCCCAGCCATCAGAACAGTGAACATGGGGATCAGGTAGATGAACATTCCGGCTCGATTCGGGCCGGCAATGCTTACTCCGTGGTTCCAGAACAGGTAGGCCAGCAGCGACGGAAATACACCTACGTACAGCAGGGCCGGCACAGTCTGCGCCGTCAGGTGCAGCTCGCTGCCCGCTGCCAACTCCCAGAGATAAAAGGGGAAAATCACCGGCAGGCCGAGAGCTACCAGCAGCAGCAGTACGGTCAGTGGGTGCAGCGGCAGCGGTCGCCAGCGCAGCAGCACTGAATACAGGCCCCAGACCAGCACCGCGATCATGATGATCAGATCGCCCCGGTTGATGCCGCCGGCCACAGCATTCGATGTGCCCAGCAGGACGATGATCGCCACTCCGCACAGCGCCAGTGCGATCCCGCCCCACTGCAGCCCCTCGAGCCGCTGGCCCAGCAGCAGGCGCGCCGTCAGGGCGATCACCACCGGCATGGTGGCGCTGATCAGGGTGATGTTGACCGCCGTGGTGGACTGCGCCGCCAGATACAGCAGGGTGTTGTAGGTGCCGACGCTGAGTACCGCCAGCGCCAGCAGCTGCGGCCAGTGGATTACCGCAACGCGCCACTCCCGCCGCAGGTGGGGCAGGGCGAACGGCAGCAGGACCAGTAGGGCGATCACCCAGCGCCAGAACGACATCGCCAGCGGTGGAATCATGCCGACGGTGCCGCGTGCGACAACGGCGTTGCCGGCCCAGAAAAGCGAAGCGAACGCAAGTCCGAGGTAAGCCAGCCCGAGGCCTCTGCGTTCGGTCAACGGATGTTCTCCATGCGGTTTCTCATTGTTTCAATTCGCTGCTGTGTTCAGCGCGGGGCTGCAACGCGGCAGGGAGGGCGAAGAGCAGTCGGGGATTATGGCGGACCGAACGGTTTAGAAGCTATCGGGACGATTGGCTTTCAGCTCCGTGGGCGTATCTGTAGCTGATTCTGCACTTGATGCACACCGGGAATATACCAGCAGTCCTGCTCGGCGATGTGGAGGTGGGCCTCGCTGTTGACGACCCCGGCCAGGGTCACCACGCGATCGCGCGTAGTGATTTGGATGTTTTGCGCATCCAGGGTTGGGTCTTTGTCGAACACCAGACGGACGATTTCGGTGATCTCCTCGTCGCTATCCCGCTGCGGCGGCTGCACCCGGATTCTGTTTTCGACATCGGCGGTTCCCGGCACCCACCAGACGGTTACTTCCGCCAGCCGCCGGTGTGACAGGCTGTTGGCCTGGCCGTACAGCCTCACTTGGCTGTCCTGGACTTCCACGGCAATAGCGTCGCGGTCTGTTGGTAGTTCGTCGCGCCGGGTGCTGATGACGAAATCGCGATACACCGGATCGGTGGCCAAGGCGTCGATTACCGCCTGCAGCAGTGCATCGCCGGTTCGCTCGCGTTGCACGCGCAGCAGTAGCCGATCCTCCACGTTCGCGTCGCCGGCCACTTCGCGGGCAATCTGGTAGGCGCGTCGTTTGACGGCGATATTGTC
>DASULL010000402.1:0-2451 GCA_036278215.1 Gammaproteobacteria bacterium
GCGGCGTAAATCAACCCGCCTCCCGCCTGAATCCATTTGCCCATCTTTGCCTTCCTGACTTTTTGCACCGTACCCCGCCCGTCGCTTAAGCTGCGCGCCCGCGGTACCCGCCGTCTGCATCGCGTTCCGCTCGATCGAAGTAGCACCAATGAACACTGGCTTGATTCTCGTCCTGGCTCTGCTCGGCGTCACCGTCGTGCTGTTTGCGTTGAACCGGCCGCGGATGGATGCGGTCGCGCTGATCATGTTGACGGCCTTGCCGTTGACCGGCGTGATCACGATGGCCGATGCGCTGGCGGGCTTCAGCGATCCCAACATTGTGCTGATCGCCGCGCTGTTCGTGATCGGTGAGGCGCTGGTACGGACCGGGGTCGCGCAGCAGCTTGGGGATCTGCTGATCCGCCGGGCGGGGCGCAGCGAGACGCGGCTGATCCTGCTGTTGATGGTTATGGTCACCGGCATCGGTTCGTTCATGAGCTCCACCGGTGTAGTGGCGATCTTCATTCCGATCGCGCTGCGCATTGCCCGCAGCACCGGCATTGCTGCCGGGCGCCTGATGATGCCGCTGAGCGTCGCCGGCCTGATCAGCGGCATGCTGACGCTGATTGCCACCCCGCCCAATCTTGTCATCCAGGCTGAGCTGGTGCGGGCCGGGTATGACGGCTTCAGGTTCTTCGCATTCACCCCATTCGGGGTGCCGATTCTGGTGCTGGCTATTGGCTACATGCTCCTGACCCGCCGCTGGCTGGCCGATAAGCCGGCTACCGCAACCCAGGCGGTACGGCCGCATCTGGCGGACTGGATCGCGGAGTATCGGCTGGCGGAGCGGGAGCACCGGTTGCGGTTGGCGCCGCAGTCGCCGTGGGTCGGCAAGCGGCTGGAGCAGCTCGATCTGCGAGCGACGGCCGGGGTCAACATCGTTGCGATCGAGCGTCGGCGGCGCTTCTCGACCGACATTGTCGAACCGACGGCGCAAACGGAGCTGGAGGCGGGCGACGTGCTGTTTCTCGACGTGCGCGATCCGGCCGTCGACATCCAAGCGCTTTGTGAGCGCCACAGCCTCGACCGGCTGCGGCTGTCGGGCAACTACTTCGCCGACCACGCCCAGGCGATCGGCATGGCGGAGCTGATGATCCCGGCGAACTCGCGCCTGATCGGCCAGACCGTGGTCGAGGCCTGCTTCCGGTCGACCTATCGTCTGTCCGTTATCGGCTTGAAACGGGGGACGACGGCGCACGCCGGGTCTGTGCTTGAGGAGAAGCTGAAGCTCGGCGATACCCTGCTGGTGGTCGGGCCCTGGCGGGCGATCCGGGCGCTGCAGAGCAGCCGGCGGGATCTGATCGTGCTGAACATGCCGATGGAATCGGACGACGTGCTGGCGGCGCCCGGCCAGGCGCCGTACGCGCTGGCGATCCTGGCGCTGGTGGTGGCGCTGATGGTGAGCGGCGCTGTGCCGAACGTGCAGGCGGCGCTGATCGGCTGTCTGCTGCTCGGGCTGTTCCGCTGTGTCGACATGAACAGCGCCTACGGCGCCATCCATTGGCAGAGCCTGATCCTGATCATCGGCATGCTGCCGTTCTCGCAGGCGCTGCAGGCCACCGGCGGGGTTACGCTCGCCGCCGATGCGCTGCTGGCGGCGGTCGGCGAGGCCGGACCGCGCACGGTGCTGGCCGCGCTGTTTGGTCTCACCGCGGTGTTTGGACTGTTCATCTCCAACACGGCAACGGCTGTGCTGCTGGCGCCGGTCGCTCTTGCCGTGGCCACCGAACTCGGGCTCTCGCCTTATCCCTTCGCCATGACAGTAGCGCTGGCGGCCTCGGCGGCCTTCATGACGCCGGTCTCGTCGCCGGTGAACACCTTGGTAGTCGGCCCCGGCAACTACCGCTTCGGTGATTTCGTGCGGATCGGCGTACCGTTCACGGTGGTCGTCCTGCTGACCACGGTCATGCTGGTTCCGCTGGTTTTCCCGTTCATGCCGTAAGACGGCTGGTACCGACCTCCGACACTTCGGCCTCCCGCTGTCCCGCCGAAACGGGACACGGGACGCTGGTTTGAGCACGCGCTGGTCGATTAGTCGCGCAGGAAGGCGAGCACCGCCTCCAGGTACTCCGCCGGATATTCGATATTCGGCAGGTGGACTGCGGGTAGGATCAGCAGTCGCGCATTGGGGATGGTGTCGGCCATTACCTGGCTGTGGCTGAGCGCCGTGACCGTATCGTACCTGCCCGCGATCACCAGGGTCGGGCGGGGAATGAGCGCGATAGTCCGCCGCATGTCCGTGTCGCGGACGGCTGCGTAGCTGCCCGCCAGACCCTGCGGGTCGGTCGCCACCAGCATGGACCGGAACGGCTCCACGGCAGGCTCTCCAGCATCCAGCATGGCTGCCGGGAACCAGTTGCGCAGGAAGTTCTCCGCGATCTCTTTCAGGTCCGGCGCCTGCAGTACGGCACT
>DASULL010000403.1:0-9766 GCA_036278215.1 Gammaproteobacteria bacterium
ACCGCCAGCATCGTCCCGAACCCGGTCCCGGCGGCGATCAGGAACATGATGAGAATCTGGTACTTGACCGCTTCCAGGGGCGGCGCGCCGGCCAGAATCTGACCGGTCATCATGCCCGGCAAGCTGACGATGCCAGCCGCCGCCATCGAGTTGATGATCGGCATCAAACCGCTGCGCATCGCCTGCCGGCGCAATGGCGCGATCGCCGTGTTCCAGGTCGCTCCCAGAATCAGCTGCGCCTCGATGACCCTACGCTGCTCGTAGGCCGTATCCGTCAGCCGATCCAGCCCCAGAGCCACGCCGGTCATGGTGTTGCCAAGCAGCATGCCCAGCAGTGGGATCGCGTACTGCGGCTGATACCACGGCTCCGGCCGCACCATCACCGTCAGCGCCAATACCGTCACCGCGAACGACGACACGAACATCGCCACCGTACCCAAGCCGTAGCTCCACCAGCCACGCAACCGCCGGTGCTGCCGCGCCACCGCCTCGCGGCCGGCAAACAGCAGCATGATCAGCGCCAGCAGCGCCACCCAAGCCAGGGCAGCGAACTGAAACAAGGTTTCCAGCACCAAGCCGATCAGCAGAAGCTGCACGGCCATCCGCGCCGTGTTCACCAGCAAGCTGCGGCTCACCCCAAGCCGGCCACGCCAACTGAACATAGCCAGCGCCAGCACCAGCAGGGCCGCCAGTCCCAGATCCCATGCTCCCAGCGGTATTACGCCCATTGCGGCAGCGCTTCCAACCGGCCAGCGACAATCTGAAAACCACGATCCGCAACCCGCCGGATCTGCGCTTCATCGTGGCTCACCCAGAGCAATCCTGTGCCCTCCGCCTGGCAGCGCGCCAGCAGTCGCTCTACCCGCTCTGCGCTGTCCGGATCCAGGTTGGCCGTCGGCTCGTCCAACAACAGCACCTCCGGCCCGCCAGCGAGCAGCCGCAGCAGCGCCAACCGCTGCCGCTCTCCCGACGACAACCGGCTCACCTGCCAACCCAGCGCCTCGGCGGACAAACCCAGCTCCGCCAGCCGCTCCGCTCCCGGATCCGGCGTATGGTCGGCCACCAGCTCCCCCCACCAGGCGCTCTCCGCCGGCAGATAGCCAACCCGCCGCCGCCAGCGGTGCGCCGGCATGCGCGCGCAAAGCTCGCCCCGCAGCCAAACCTCGCCACCATGCGGATCAAGATCGGCGATCGCCCGCAGCAGACGGCTCTTGCCGGACCCGGATGGCCCAATGATGGCGATGCATTCGCCGGCAGCAAGGGTAAAACTGGCGTTGCGGACCGAGCCGCAATCGAGATGGTCGATGCGCAAAAGAGCAGTTTCCATCGGACAAGCGTAGCCCGCATACTGCCAAGCCGGAAAGACAGCGATATCTAGACTAGGTTAAGACATTCCAGCCGACCCCCATTGCCGTGCCCCTTAATCCAGCCATCGAGTACGTAGGAGAGCCTTCATGAAACCCCGCGTCACCGTTATAACCCTTGGCGTTGACGATCTGGACCGAGCATTCAGGTTTTATCACGAAGGCCTTGGGCTGGAATCGGAAGGTATTATTGGCAAGGAATTCGAATTCGGCGCTGTCGCCTTCTTTGATCTGCAGGCCGGCTTGAAGCTGGCGCTCTGGCCGCGCGCGAGCATTTCCCACGACTCCGGCCTAGCTCTGGGCCGCCCAAGTCCGACCGAGTTCACGCTCGGGCATAACGTTGCTTCAAAGGCAGAAGTCGATGCCGTCATGCAACAAGCGGCAGCGGCCGGGGCCACCATCGTGAAGCGGCCGCAAGATACTTTTTGGGGCGGGTACGCCGGCTACTTCCAGGATCCCGACGGACATCTGTGGGAAGTGGTGTGGAATCCCCAGCTCTTGCCTGAGGATTGAAGAGGCTGGTGGAGTATCGGCCATTATTCTCGGCCTACGCCCGCCCTCGCCCAGGATTAGTTGCTGCCGGACGCTGTCCGGACATAATTTGGCCGGTCGGTAAGGCCGGCAGTCAGCGGCAGACCAACTCCGTCACGCATCGTTGGAAAACAATTCAAGCCATGCCCACCGCTCTAGCTCTGCTCACCTGCATAGGCGCCGGTATTGTCGGCGGCGTGTTCTATGCTTTCTCCACCTTCGTTATGAAGGCGCTCTCACAGCTCCCGGCCAGCCAGGGCGTTGCGGCCATGCAACGCATCAATGCAGTTGTACTGAATCCGCTTTTCCTCGGCGTCTTCCTGGGCACTGCGCTCCTCTCGATCGCCTGCCTGGTTTTCTCCTTCCAGCCGTGGAGCACGCTGCGTTCTCCCTTGCTGCTGGCCGCTGGCCTCTTGTACCTGGGCGGCGCGTTTTGTGTCACGGCGGCGTTCAATGTTCCCAGGAACGAGCAGCTCGCCCGTCTGCAGCCAGAGTCACCCGAGGCTGCCGGCTATTGGACTGCTTATCTGCGCGAGTGGACGCAGTGGAATCATGTGCGAACAGCGGCGGCCATCGCCGCGGCAGCCTGCAGCGCCGCCTCGCTGGCGGCCTGAATCAAGCTTCGCTGGCCAATAACAATAACGTGCCCCCTGGCGGCTAAGTCCGAAATCGGCTTAGCGGGCCGAAGTCGTTCCCAAGGAGAGAGGAGTCTCGGCAGCATCGCTATTGAGGCGATTACCTGCGGACCTGAAGCTCGGCAGGCTGTTGAAGCCTTAGCATTGGCCGCACCCTATCTTCTTATCTGACTACATTGGCTATCAGCGCCCTCCAACACCGGACGCTCCTTATGAGACACGTCGAAAGACACAGAGCGCATCGCATCGGCTGGCTTCGTGCGGCGGTCCTTGGCGCCAACGACGGTATTGTTTCCACTGCCAGCCTGATCGTAGGCGTGGCGGCGGCCGGCGGGAGCGCAGAAAGTATTCTGATTGCCGGGATTGCCGGCCTGGTGGCCGGCGCCATGTCGATGGCCGCCGGCGAATATGTGTCGGTCAGCTCGCAAGCCGATACCGAGCGCGCCGACCTGGAGCGGGAACGCAAGGAGCTGGCGGCCGACCCCGAGCATGAGCATGCCGAGATGACCGCTATTTACGTGGCGCGGGGGCTTGATCCGGAACTGGCCTCTGAGGTCGCTACTCAGCTGATGGCGCACGATGCCCTCAGCGCCCATGCGCGCGACGAGCTGGGGATATCGGCGACGCTGACCGCGCGGCCGGTGCAGGCGGCCCTGGCTTCGGCGGTTACTTTCGCGGTCGGCGCCGCGCTGCCGCTCTTGATCGTGTTGCTGGTTCCGCGCTCCGCGCTTATCTGGGCCGTTTCCGCCGGCTCGCTGCTATTTCTGGCGTTATTAGGCTCTCTGGCCGGTCGTGCCGGCGGCGCTTCCGTGGCTATCGCCGCCGCGCGCGTAACGTTTTGGGGCGCTTTGGCGATGGCCTTGACGGCCGGGGTCGGAGCCTTGTTCGGGGTTGCCGGATAAATAGCCGCCACCGAAGCCTTCCAACTGGCATTTCCCGCAAAGTCCGAACGCGACCGCAACCTCGCTTGAATGCTGCCAACGAAGCCGGCCGACAGAATACTCAAAGCGCCTGCAAACAACCTCCCTAAGAGGACTACGGAAACAAGCTTTCCGCCTTCCGACCTCAGCCAACAGCACAGTTTGAGAGACTTTTGCCGCCGTATTCGGCAAAACGCTGCCGGGATTAATGGCTTTCTGTCGGCCTATCCTCTGACTTCAGGCGATCGCGTGAGCCGGAGACGCCACGCTAGCGGCATAGCGGCGTAGCGGCGCACCGTACAGGCGGTGAAATCAGCTCTGAGCGAACGCGTTCTGGCAATACCGCTTTTAGGTCTGCAACTCTCTTCTTTTTCCATTTCAGCAATGCATCCGGCTTGAAAAAAGCGTGACTGGGAAGCTTATTTCAGAACGCCGGTGCTTTGAGCTTCATCTAGAGACCCCATATCGGCGCTGTTGACCAAGCATAGGGAAAGCTCCAGGAGGTGGACGATGGGTCGCGTAATCCTCGGTTTCGGCCTTTTAGCTGGCGGATTGCTGGCAACAGGCGCCGCCACAGCCGCCGGTTTCAAGGTAAACGAACAATCCGCTGAAGTCGTAGGTAATGCCATGGCGGGCGATGCGGCTCGCAGTGAATCGGCCAGTGATTTGTTCTTTAATCCGGCAGCTTCGGGTTTTATGAACCGCCCGCAGATCAGTGTCGTGGGCTCTGGTATCTTCCCCCACTTCCACTTCCAGGATGGCCGCGCTACGACCGCGGCCGGCACGCCCGTGCCCGGCATCAACTCGACGGACGGCAAGGTCGACAGCTTCGTCCCGGCGCTCTACGGCGTCCTCCCTCTTGACCTGAATCTGAGCGCTGGCTTGGCCATCACCTCTCCTTGGGGACTCTCCACCAATTACCGGAGCGACTGGATCGGTCGCTACTACGCGCTCAATTCAAAGCTGCGCACGGTCAACATCACTCCATCGCTGGCATGGCGACCATTGCCCAACCTCAGCCTCGGTCTGGGCTTCCAAGCACAGTACGCCAAGGCTGATCTGAGTAATGCCATCGACTTCGGTACCTTGGGCGCTGCCGCCCGCCTGCCCGGCGCGCTGCCGGGGAGACAGGATGGGAAGGCACGGGTAAAAGGGCAGGACTGGGGCTACGGCTTCACCGCCGGTATCCAATACCACTTCAGCTCGGCCACCGAAATCGGTCTGACCTATCGATCGCGGATTAAGCACAAGCTCGACGGTACCGCTCGCTTCGAACTCGACTCCGCCGGCGTCGGCGCCACCCTGCAAGGGGCCACGGGCGCTTTCCGCAAGAGTGACGCCAATGCCGAACTGATTACCCCGGAAACCATCAGCCTCGCGATACAGCAGCGGATCGGCTCAGCCTGGACGGTGATGGCCAGCGCCACGCACACTCGCTGGAGCCGCTTCGACGAGCTGCGCGTACGCTTCGATAATCCGGCCCAACCGGATAACGTCTCGGTGGAAGACTGGAACAATGCCACCATGTACAGCCTGGGCGTGAGCTACAGCCCCTCGCCGGTCTGGACCTGGCGTGCCGGTATCGCCTTCGATGAGTCGCCGGTGCCCACTAAAACCCGGACCCCGCGCGTCCCCGACTCGGACCGCTATTGGCTGGCTTTGGGCGCCAGCTACCAGCCAACACCCCAGTTCGCGTTGCATGCCGCTTACGTCCATATCTGGGTGGAGGATGCCGACATCCGGCTGTTAGCCAGCGATCCAGGCAACGCCGCCCGCGGCAGTCTCTTCGGCCATTACGAGAGCCGTGCGGACGTCGTAGCCCTGCAGGCCGACTGGCGGTTCTGATGCTGCCAGCGAGCGAGGTGCTTGCTGCCGAGCCTGGCGCGTTACGGTTCGCCAGCGTCTGAATCGCAACGATGAGGCTGTAGAAAACCTCCGGCGCCGCTTTGCTGGTGAACAGTCATAATTGGGCCGAACAACCGGCGAAGTCGCTCAGCGAAAAATTCTAAAGCCGGATTTTTCTACAGCCTGCGAGCATCCAGATGGCACGAAACATCGAAATCAAGGCACGCATCGAGCGCGTCGAAGCTCTCATACCGAAAGCCGCCGCCATTGCCGACCAGGGCCCGATCGAGATTTTCCAGGACGACACTTTCTTTCGCTGCGAAACGGGACGACTGAAGTTGCGCGCCTTCCCTAACGGCGAAGGCGAGCTGATCTTCTACCGCCGCGCCGATCAGCAAGGCCCCAAGGAATCGTTCTATCTCCGCTCCCCCACCTCCGCCCCGGATACGCTGCGCCAGTTGCTGTCGTTGGCGTACGGCCAGGCCGGTCGGGTTCGGAAGCGCCGCCTTTTGTTTCTTGCTGGCAGAACTCGCATCCACCTCGATCAAGTCGAAGGCTTGGGAGATTTCCTCGAGCTCGAGGTCGTACTGGAGGACGGCGAACCTGCCGCGGCTGGAATTCTTGAGGCGGACAAGCTGATGTCGCTGCTGAGCGTAGCGCGGTCTCAGCTGATCGACACCGCTTATGTCGATCTGCTTGGGAGCCAAGACGTGAGCGGGAAGCGCGAGATGGCATAGCGAAGCCTGCGGTGGTTCCGCTGCCCGACCTTGCCGCCGTACGGTGCATGCAGGCCCGGCAATACCGAGTTCCTGGACATTTTGCGGGAGCTACCGGGAGCGTCGCTTCATCCATTCTGTTCGAAGGTGGACAAGCTGAGGGACGACGCCGAGCCTGCAGCGGTAACTACACTTGTAATCAGGCCGCCAGCAGAGGAAAGGCAATGAGTGCAGCAGGGGTTACTCTTTACGTCGACACCCGCCGTCTCAGTCCATACGCCATGTCGGCGTTCGTGGCGCTACGCGAGAAAGGCATTCCGTTCGCACTGGAGAGCGTCGATCTTGGTGCGCAGGAAAACCTGCAGCCGCCTTTTCAGAGCCGCTCGATAACCGCCCGCGTTCCCATGCTGGAACATGCCGGGGTCTTTCTCTCGGAATCCTCCGCCATCGTCGAGTATCTCGACGAGGTGTTTCCGCCTCCGGCCTATCCGCCGGTTTACCCCGCCGATCCGGTTGCGCGCGCCCGAGCTCGTCAGGTCCAGGCCTGGTTACGCAGCGACCTGCTGCCACTGCGGGAAGAGCGTCCGACCACGGTTGTGTTCTCGCAGCCCATCCGACAGCCTTTATCCGACCAGGCCCAAGCTGCCGCCGCCAAGCTTTTCCGAGCCGCAGCAGTGCTGCTCGACGGCAGCACCTCCAATCTGTTCGGCGAGTGGTGCATCGCCGATACCGATTTGGCATTGATGCTGAACCGGCTGGTACTCAATGGCGATGAAGTGCCGGAGCTGCTGGCGCGCTATGCCAGACAGCAGTGGCAACGGCCCTCGGTCCAGGCTTGGCTTGCCAGCCGCTGATCGGCGTCGCTAGCCGCACCTGGAAGGTCGCGCTTTTGAGACGGGCTCGAAATCGGCAAAGATCGCCCGCAAGCAAGCCCTTGACCCAGCTTGCCGATACAGGCGAGGACCAGAAGATGTCGCCATACCGACCCGCCTCTAGCAGCCATACGGATCTCCTGCCCGCCAAGGCAGACGAACGCCAGCCCGAAGCCGCGAGATTCAGTGCCTTGGCTATAGCCGCGACCGCGCTCGGCGCTTGCGCGGTTGGCGCCATAGCGATCGGCGCGCTTGCCGTCGGCCGCCTCGCCATCGGCCGTACCCGTATCCACAGGATGGAGATCGATGAGCTTCTGGTGCATAAGCTACGCGTGGTGGAGGAGCTGAGGACGCCACCGCGGGCGGAAGCGAACGACTGACGACGGCTTCGCGTATCTGCTCCCCTGCCCGTACCGGCGCTGTCGATTTCGCTCCGGCTCGTTCGACTATGAGCAGAGCCCGGAACTCAGCCGGCTAGCAGCCGGCTGGAAACCTGAGCTCCCAATCCGAAAAACCTACAGGAGATGAGACGATGCGAGTCATGGTGATAATCAAAGCCACCCCGGACAGCGAAGCGGGAGTCATGCCAACCACGGAGCTGTTGACCGAGATGGGCAAGTACAACGAAGAGCTCGTCAAGGCCGGGATAATGCTGGCGGGCGAGGGTCTGCAGCCAAGCTCGAAGGGGGCGCGCGTCAAATTCTCCGGCACGCAGCGGACCGTGATCGATGGGCCCTTCGCCGAGACCAAAGAGTTGATCGCCGGCTTCTGGCTCTGGCAGGTGAAGTCGATGGAAGAAGCGATCGAATGGGTCAAGCGCTGCCCCAACCCGATGCCTGGAGAAAGCGAGATCGAAATCCGCCCGGTGTTCGAGGCGGACGACTTCGGCGCCGAGTTCACGCCGGAGCTGCGGGAACAGGAGCAACATCTGCGCGAGCAGATCGAACAATCCAGCAGCCGCTGAACGTGTAACGGTAACCTGCGACAAGAAATCGGCCAGCCCAGAGAAGGGATCAAAGGCTGTGCCATAGCGCTGAACGTCGCTACCACGGCCGAGGCGGAGCGCTCTTACCACGCTCTGGCGGAGCGGCACGGTGCAGATGCCGCTCGGAGGAATCTTCTGGGCCACCCGCTTCGGCATGCTGGTCGACCGGTTCGGCGTGTCCTGGATGCTCAACTGCGAGCAAGCCAGGTAGATAAGACCTCGCCGCTCACGCCCTGGGGGCGTGAGCGGTCGTATCAGGCTTAACGAGCCGCTGCGCCCGAGCGAAGCGCCCAATCCCCCGCGACACAACCACCCCTGACGCGCGCCCGCTCAGGCCCATCGATTGCTTACCGCTGCAACCGCCTTCGCTCCCCGGCACTGGAAAGCGCCGCTAGCGTGATCTTTACTTTATTCATAGCTGCCGATGGTCCGGAACTCGATCCCGCGCTACCTCGGGCTGCCTGCTAAAAAGGGAGTGTCGGCCCGAACTTCCAGATTCACTTCATAACGACAAGCCAGGCGCCAACGCGGCTGACCGGGGCGGGGGAGGAGGATTTGGATTTATTCCAGCTGTTGGTAACGGGTATCGCCCAGGGCTGTATCTACGGCCTGATCGCGCTCGGCTTTGTCCTGATCTACAAGGCGACCGAGATGGTCAACTTCGCCCAGGGCGATCTGATGATGATCGGCGCCTTCGTCGCCTTCACCCTCATCGGCACCGTCGGCCTGCCTTATTGGGCCGGCTTGCTGGCCGCCATGGCCATCATGGCGCTGGGCGGTTACCTGCTGGAAGTGCTGGTGCTGCGGCCGGTGATCGGTCAGCCCCAGTTCGCCATCGTCATCCTGACCATCAGTCTGGGCTTCGTGCTGCGCGCCATCGCCGGCACTATCTGGGGCCACAACCCGGCGTCGTTTCCAACTCCGTTCTCCGGCAAGACGCTCACCCTGGGCGCGGCGCTGATCGCCCAGGAGAACCTCGCCATCATCGCCGGCACCATCCTGCTCTGCGTCCTGCTCTATGCCTTCTTCCGTTACACCCGCTTCGGCATGGCTATGCAGGCGGCGTCGCAGAACCAGCTCGCCGCTTACTACATGGGCATTCCGGTAAAGATCGTGTCGTCGACGATCTGGGCCATTTCAGCGGCGGTGGCGGCGTTTGCCGGGGTGCTGATGGCGCCGGTCACGCTGATCGAACCGCAGATGGGCTTTTTCGGCATCAAGGCTTTTGCCGCAGCGGTGATCGGCGGCTTCGGCAGTCTGCCGGGAGCGCTGGCCGGCGGCTTGATCGTCGGCGTCGGCGAGCAGCTGGCGGGTGGGTATCTGCCGGGCGGATTCAAGGAAACGGCAGCTTACCTGATCATGCTAGTGGCGTTGACGCTGCGGCCGCAGGGGTTGTTCGCCCAGATTCAGCGCAAGAAGGTGTAAGCCCATGCGGATCATCTTCAAAACGTCTTACGACCAGGATATCCGTCTCTTCAAGCACAGCGGTTACCTCTTCTGGTACGGCCTGCTGCTGCTCGCGCTGCTGGCCGCGCCGCTGCTGCTGAATGCGTTCTACATCGGCGAGATGTCGATGATTTTCGTCTACGCCATCGCCGGGCTCGGCCTGATGCTGCTGGTCGGCTACACCGGTCAGGTCAGCCTCGGCCACGCCGCTTTTCTCGCCATCGGCGGCTATGCCCACGCTTACCTGATCTCCCATGGTTGGCCGTTTCTGCTGGCGCTGCCGGCGGCGGGTCTGATCGCCGCCGCCGCTGGCGTGCTGATCGCCATCCCCGCCTCGCGCATGACCGGTATCTACCTCGCCATCGCCACCCTGGCCTTCGCCATCATCGTCGAGCAGATAGCAATCAACTTCAAAGCGGTAACCGGCGGTTTCCAAGGAATGTCGGTGGATT
>DASULL010000404.1:0-2039 GCA_036278215.1 Gammaproteobacteria bacterium
CATTGGCTGCTGAATCAGCAGCCCGGTTTGTACGACATGCAGGACGTGCTGGGGCTGAAGGGCCCGGTGTAACTAACTAGCCGGGAGAGCAACCCCGGCGAAGGCACAAAGCTGACGAAACCGCCCCCATAGAGTCTCGGCCTGGGCTTTTGGGGGCGGTTTGCATTTTGACGCCGAGTTTTTACCCGGCCGGCTCTTGCGCTCTGCAGCGCATTCCCCAGTCAGTCGCTGCTGATCCGCAGAGCCGCGGCAATCGCGATCGGCGCCAGCGTCAGCGACAGCAGCATCAATCCTGCCAGTAGATAAAGCTGGCCGCGGGCGGACAAGCCGGCGGCAGAGGCCTCGACGGCGGCGGCGGCGAACACCAGCACCGGCACATACAGCGGCAGGATCAGCAGCGACAGCAGCATGCCGCCGCGGCGCAGGCTGACGGTAAGAGCTGCGCCGATCGCGCCGATGGCGCTCAGGATCGGTGTGCCCAGCAACAGGCCGACGGCGAGGGTGCTCAGAGCGGCGCTGGGCAGGTTCAGCATGGCCCCGAGCAGCGGGGCAACGATCACTAGCGGCAGACCGGTAACCAGCCAGTGCGCGGCGATCTTGACCAGCGCCAGCAGCGGCAACGGATGCGGGCTCAGCAGCAGCTGCTCCAGGCTGCCGTCGTCGTAGTCGGAGCGGAACAACTGCTCCAGCGATAGCAAAGTCGCCAGCAACGCCGATACCCAGATGATGCCGGGCGCTAGCAGCCGCAGCACACCCGGTTCCGGGCTGGTCGCCAGCGGGAACAGGCTGACCACCAAGGCGAAAAAGATCAGCGGGTTGATGAGCTCGCCGCGCGCGCGGTAGGCCAGCAGCAAATCGCGCCGCAGCAGCGCCAGCATGGCGCTGGCGAGGGATGGATAGTTCATGCGCCCAGCCTCAGGCGCCGCAGCCCTGGCAGTGGGATTGGTTGGTGCGATGTCATTATCACTATGCCGCCGTCGTCGACGTGGGTTTTTATCAGGTTGGTGACCAGCTCGACGCCGGCAACATCCAGCGCCGTATAAGGCTCGTCCAATATCCAGAGCGGCGCCGGCCGTAACAGCAGCCGCGCCAGGGCGGTGCGGCGCTGCTGGCCGGCAGAAAGAGTATGGGCGTGCTGGTCGGCATGGCCGTGAATGCCGATGGTCTCCAGCGCGGCTGCGATGTTATCTCCGCCCATGAGGCCGACATTGAAGCGCAGATTTTCGCTGACGGTGAGGCCGCTTTTGAGTGCCGCCTGATGTCCGATGTAGTGCAGCGCCATAGCGTACTCGCTGCGCTGGCGCCGAATCAGGGTTCCGTTCCAGCTGACTTCGCCGTCTTCCGGCAAGGTCAGGCCGGCCAGCATCCGCAGCAGGCTGGTCTTGCCGGAGCCGTTTGGCCCCTCGATTTGCAGTAGTTGGCCGGCCCGCACTTCAAGGTGCAGGTTTTCAAACAACAGTAGATCGCCACGCAGACAGGCCAAGTCGTCCGCGCGGAGCTGATTGTCGGAATCGTACGTTGCCACCATGCCACCCCCGGAGCCGGCCGCTATCGTGGCTTACATCTGCAGGATGGACAAGGTTTGCGATGATCGAGGTGGTTAAGAGTCGCTCGCAGAGATGTCAGAAAGGGCTTTTTAGTGGCGGGCTAGATAATCGAGCAGCTGGCGGACCTCGACGGTATCGGTAAGGTGGAAAGTGGCGGCGGTTTTCCGGTCGCCACGGCCGACCAGAATACCGAGGCCTGTATCCTTGATTTCCTCGAAAGCGTCCTCGTCGGTGAGGTCGTCGCCGACGAAGATCGGTAGGGCCGCCTCGTCGCCGAATACCTCCATCAGCCGGCGGATCGCCTTGCCTTTGTGCCAATCGACAGCTGGCCTTACCTCGAATACCCGCTTGCCGTGGCGCAGGCGTAAACGCGGTCGCTCTGCCAGCAGAGCGGACAGGGCATGCTCCAGTGCAGGGACCGCCTCATCGGCAACCAGCCGGTAGTGGACCGACAAAGAGTAGCGCTTGTGTTCGATGATGAGCCCATCGAGC
>DASULL010000405.1:0-3334 GCA_036278215.1 Gammaproteobacteria bacterium
GCCGCCGCGCCGCCTCCAGCACGTTGAAAGTGCCGCGCAGGTTGATGTTGAAGTCGCGCAGCGGGTCTTGCAGGCTGGTGGTCACCGCCACTTGGGCAGCCAGGTGAAAGACCTGGCTGACGCCGTCGAACGCCGGCTCCAGAGCGAAAACGTTGCGCAGATCGGCCGGGACGAATTCAAAGGTGTGCCGGCTGCGCAGCCATTCCAGGTTTTTCTCTACCCCCGGCCGCGACAGATTGTCGATGACCCGCACCGGCCGCCCCTCCCGGATCAGCCGGTCAACCAGATTGGTGCCGATGAAACCGGCACCGCCGGTTACCAGCACCATGTCGTCGCGGGCGCTCAGCCAGCCGACCGGATGTGCCCAGTCGCGCGACCGGCGCACGCTTTCGAGGCCGCCGCTCTCCCAAATCCGGTACAGCAGCTTTTGTTCGCCGGTCTCGGTCTTGAGGCCGAAGTGGTAGTCGCGCGGATCCTTGTGGAAGCCGGCAGTGGACGGCCGCTCCCGCGGCAAGTCGAGCAGGCACAACCAATAGACCCGCTCCACCGGCAGATCGAGCAGATCGGTGAATACCTTGATCTGCTCGAAGTCGTCGTTACGCCAGGTGGGATAGCCGACCTCGGTGATCCAGATCCTCGCCTTGCAGCCGTAGTAGTCCAGTACCTCCTGCACGCGGGCGATCTGCCCCGACCAGGATTCGTGGGTGACGTCGTAGCTGCCGGGGAAGCCGTGGATGCCGACCACGTCGATGAAATCCAGCACCTTGAGCCGGGCCATGGTGTGCAGCCAGTTCGGCTCGATCGGGCTCATGCCGCCGAGCACGGTCTTCTTGCCGCACTGCCGCGCCCAATTGGCGGCGTTGATGATCATGGTGGCGAACTTCTCCCAGGACCAATCCAGGGAGGCGTCCCATTCGCGGATATTGTTGGGCTCGTTCCACAGCTCGACGTAGTCGAAATACTGGCCGTAGCGGCTGATGGCGCTGTCGATGAAGTCGGCGAAGGCCTTGAGATCGCGCGGCGGCGAGGCGGTGTAGGGCTGTTCCCCCAGGCTGGGCGGCGTATAAACGAAACAGGGCAGCAGCTCGGCTACCTCGGCAAGCTTGGGCAGCAGCCAATCGAACCACTCGGGGCCGTCCTCGCGCATGTAATCGGCCCAGGAAAAACCGAAGCGCAGTTGGGTCACTCCCAGCGCTCGCATATCAGCGATGGCCTGCTCCACCGCCGCCCTGTCGTTGAACCAAAACCACTCGAGCAGGCCGATTGCCGGCCCGCCAGCTTTACGCTTGCCCCTCTGGCTCTTCATCCGCGCCTGTTCTCCTTGTGCCGGGCTCCAGTGTCCCTTGCGGAGGGGGTGTGCTAGATCGCAAGTCCACGCGCGACCAGTTCGTCACGGGCTACGGACACCCTGTCCTCCACCTTCTCCTGAGGCAGCCACTGCGCAAGCTCCAGCAGTCCCTCTTCCAACTCCACCTGCGGACTGAACCCAAGCACCGTCCGCGCCTTACCGATGTCGGCAAAGCAATGGCGAATATCGCCAACCCGGTATTCGCCGCTGATCTCCGGCTCTATGCTTTCCTTGCCGAGCACTCGCCGCATGCGCTCGGCAATGTCGCCGATGGTGTAGGCCTGGCCGCTGCCGATGTTGAACACCTCGTTGCGGGCGGCCGCGCTTTCGTAGGCAAGGCGGGAGGCGCGGGCGACGTCGTAGACGCTGACGAAGTCGCGCTGCTGCCGGCCGTCCTCGAAGATCAGCGGTGGGTTGTCGTTCAGCAGCCGGGCGGCGAAGATCGCCAGCACGCCGGTATAGGGATTGGACAGCGCCTGCCGCGGACCGTAGACATTGAAAAAGCGCAGCGCGGTAACCGGGATGCCGTAAGCCTCGCCAATCAGCAGGCACATGCGCTCCTGGTCGTATTTGGAAAGGGCGTAGATCGACGACAGGTCCGGCATCTTGGTTTCCGGCGTCGGCAGCGGCTGCAGCGGCCGGCCATCGCCGCCGCGCGGCTCCCACTCGCCAAGCTTCAGCTGTTCCCGGCTGCGCCGCACGCTGCCGCTAACATAGCCGGCAGCATCCCGGTACAGGCCTTCGCCATAGATGCTCATGCTGGAAGCGACCACCAGCTTCTCTACCGGCCGGGCGATCAGCGCTTCCAGCAAGATCGCGGTGCCGAGGTTGTTGACGGCGGTGTACTCGGCGACCTGATACATGCTCTGGCCTACGCCGACCGCGGCAGCGTAGTGAAACACCCCATCGATACCATCCAGTGCCGCCGCCACCGTCTGCGGATCGCAAATATCGCCCTCGATCAATTCGACCTCGGGAGCCAGGTAAGCCGGCCGCTGCCGCGCCTCGCCGTGCACCTGGGGCGAGAGATTGTCCAGGGCGCGCACTTGGTAGCCGTGGCGCAACAATTCATCGGCAAGATGCGAGCCGATAAAGCCGGCGCCACCGGTAATCAGGATGGTCTTGGACATCTGGAACTCCCTCTCCGCCGCCTTTCTGCAACCGTCGCAGACGTCTGCTCAGAACGCCTGGCCCCGGGGCCGGACGGTGAGATGGTTGATCGCCATGTTCGAAGGTCGGCTAACGATGTAGGCAATAAGCTCGGCCACCTGCTCTGGACGCACGGCACCGAACCCAACTTCTTCTACAGACAGATTTCCGCTTAACATGTGGGCAAAAAACGGGGTATCAACGACTCCCGGTGCGATAGTGGCTACTCGCACCGTGGGCAGTACCTCCAGCCGCAGAGTTTCCGCCAAGGTTTCCAGCGCCGATTTGCTGGCCGCATACGGCCCGCCCCACGGGTAGGCGCTGTGCGCGGCCACCGAACTGACGATCACTACATCGCCCCCGTTGGCCAACATTGCCGGGACGAAGGCGCGTATCAGCCGCAGCGCACCCAGAACGTTCACTTCCAGCAAACGGGCCCACTTCGCCGGGTCGCCCTCGGCGAGGCGCTCATGAATGCCCACGCCGGCGCAGCTCACCAGAATGTCCGGTGCACCGAACTGCGCCTGGACCGCGCGAAACAAGCCGTCGACATCCTCCTGTCGGCACAGGTCGGCGTGCAGCAGCGGATGGGCTCTCCCAACCGACGGCGCGACATCGGTACCGACGACTTCCGCCCCCAGCTTGCTCAAGGCAAGCAGCGTGGCCCGGCCGATACCGGACGCCGCGCCGCTGACCAGCGCCCGCCTCGCCTGCAAAGATGTCGTCGAAACTTCCGTCACGATCAGTGTATTAACATCTTCTTTTGCTTGGACTGCGCCCTTACAACCCTATGTAAAGCTCCATCCGTGCGCTTCAAAGACCCCGCGGCGGAGCTGG
>DASULL010000406.1:0-5921 GCA_036278215.1 Gammaproteobacteria bacterium
CCGCGATGCGTACCAACTGCTTGCCGAAATTCTTGCCTTTCAGCATGCCCTTGAACGCTTCGATGGCATTCTCCAGACCCTCGGCGATCGTCTCCGCGTATTTCAGCTCACCTGCCGCTACACGATCGGCGAGAATCTTGGTGATCTCCTGATGCTGGTCCTGCCATTCGGTCACCAGGAAGAAACGATGCTCTGGGACCGGATCAAGCCGCTTGAGGATATGGAACGGCGTTTCCACCTGCGACATGTCGGCGGCGTTGTAGGCCGAGACATAGCCGCAGATAGGCACACGGGCGCCCTTATTTAACAGCGGCGCCACCGCCTTGGTGACCTCACCGCCGACGTTCTCGAAGTAGATGTCGATACCGTCGGGGCAGGCTGCCTTGAGGTCGGCCGCGAGGTTGCCGGCTTTGTAGTCAACGCAGGCATCGAAGCCCAGTTCGTTGACAACGAAGTTGCACTTCTCGGCGCCGCCGGCAATGCCGACCACCCGGCAGCCCAGGTGCTTGGCGGTCTGCCCCACCACCGTCCCCACCGGGCCGGAGGCCGCAGAAACCACCACCGTTTCGCCGGGCTGGGGCTTGCCGACGAACATCAGCCCGCAATAGCCGGTACGGCCCGGCATTCCCGCCACCCCGAGGTAGGCCTGCAGCGGAATGCGGTTGGGCCGCACCTTGTAGACCATCGGCGCGTCCTCCGGGAACACGAAATACTCCTGCCAGCCGGAGTAGCAGGTCACCAGATCGCCGACCTGATACTTGCCGGACCTGGACTCCACCACCCGCCCGACGCTCTCGCCGACAATCACGCCGCCCAGAGGAATTGGGTCCATGTAGCCTTTCGCGTCGTTCATGCGGGGCCGCATGTACGGATCCAGCGACAGCCACAGAATCTGGACCAGCACGTCGCCCTGTTTCAGCTCAGGCACGGGCTGCTCCCGCAGCTCAAGGTCACCGTCCCGGATCTCGCCCTGCGGGCGCCGATTGAGCACGACTGCGCGGTTCTTGTACTTGGTCATGGCTAAGCCTCACTGGTCGCCTGGATGTGCAGCAAGCATAGCGAGAAGAACGGCTGAAGCGGCAACAACGCGGTAATTTTCATTTTTCGGCGGCTAGTCAGTGCCATAGAACACAACCAAAGCCGCCATAGGCCAAGCTTGACCGACAAAGTTGCAAGCACAACAATTGCACCTACAAATAATGCCTCATGAGTAGCAGGCCCGTGCCCCATCCCGAGAAGCCACAAGGCTGCACCAATTTCAAGATTCGTCAGCTGATGCGCCAGATGTCGCAGCATTACGATGCCGAGCTCGGCAAGGCGGGATTGAAGGCAACGCAATATTCCCTGCTGGGGCATGTCCTCAAGCTTGGCCCCATCCGCCCAAGGGAGTTGGCGCAGGTAATGCGGCTGGATGCATCCACACTGACTCGCAACCTCAAGCCGCTGGTCGAAGCCGGCTGGCTGCGGATTGAAGCAGGACCAGACGGCCGCAGCCGCAGCGTCACCATTACCGACAGCGGTCGCGCCAAGCGCGACCAAGCGCAGCGCTATTGGAAGGCAGCGCAAGAAGGGATCAACCGCACGCTCGGAGTCGAGAGAGTGCGGGCCTTGCATGCCCTGATCGACGATTCGCTTGAACTGCTTGCAAACAATAACGACGGGGCAGCCAATGCAGAGCACCAGCAAGCCGGGTAGAGACAGCAAAGCGGCTTGGACCCTGCGCTTGTCAATCACCGCTCCTCTTGCCGCTGCAGCGCACCTGCTCCAGTTGGCAACGACTAGCACATGAGCGCGCCGTTGACGGACGGCGTCGCCCTCGATCCACGCACCTACCGGCTGCTGCACGCGCCTATCGTTAGCACGCTGCTGCGGCTGGGCGCGCCGAACGTGCTGGTGATGCTGGCGCAGGCAAGCATCGGCCTGATCGAAACCTATTTCGTCGGCAAGCTCGGCACCGAGGCGCTAGCCGGCATGGCGCTGGTGTTTCCGGCGGTCATGCTGATGCAGATGACCTCGGCCGGGGCCATGGGCGGCGGTATCGCCTCCGCCATTGCCCGCGCCCTGGGCGCCCGCCGCCGCGCCGATGCCGACGCCCTGGTGCTGCATGCACTGCTGATTGCGGTCGTCTTCGGACTTGCTTTCATGGCGGCCATCCTGCTGGGCGGCCGCTGGCTGTATGCCAGCATGGGCGGTACCGGTGCGGCGCTCGCCGCCGCCCTGACCTACTCCAACTGGGTGTTCGCCGGCGCCATCGTTATCTGGATCTTCAACTCGCTAGCATCCGTCTTGCGCGGTACAGGCAATATGGCACTGCCAGCCTATGTGGCTGTGGGCGGGGTGATCGTCCTGATCCCACTGTCGCCGCTGCTGATTTTCGGCTGGGGACCGCTGGCCGGCATGGGCATTGCCGGCGGCGCGGTGGCGCTGCTGGCGTACTACCTGGTCGGCAGCATCATCTTTGCCGCTTACCTGTGGTCCGGCAGCAGCCTGTTGCGGCCGGCGTTCACCGGTTTTCGATTTCGCTGGCCGTTGTTCGCCGACATCCTCCGGATCGGTCTGATCGGCATGATCGGGACCGTAGCCACCAACCTCGCCATCGGCATCACCACCTCGCTGGTCGGCCGTTTCGGCACCGCCGCCATCGCCGGTTACGGCACTGCTTCACGCCTCGAATATCTGCTGGTGCCGCTGGTGTTCGGCCTGGGCGCGCCGCTGCTGACCATGGTTGCCACCTGCATGGGCGCTGGCCAACACGAGCGCGCCTTGCGCGCCGCCTGGGCTGGCGCCGCCCTGGCCTTCGTGATGGCGGAAGCGATCGGCCTGCTGGCCGCAACCTTTCCGCACGCTTGGCTGACGCTGTTCGACAGCGATCCGGCCATGCTGGAGGCCGGCAGCCGCTATCTGCGCATGGTCGGGCCGCTGTATGGCTTCCTCGGCCTAGGACTGGTGCTGTATTTCGCCTCCCAGGGCGCTGGCCGGCTGCGCTGGCCGGTGCTGAGTAACGTGATGAGACTGGCGGTGATAGCCGGTGGCGGACTGGCAGCCCTGCACTGGGGCGGCAGCCTGACGCAGTTGTTCATCGTGCAGGCGGCGGCGCTGGTTGCTTACGCTGCGCTGATCGCTGCTTCGGTCGCCGGCGGCGCGTGGTTCGGCCCGCTGGGTTGGCCCTGCTCGATCGCCAGCCTGCTGCGACGAGCCAAGCTGGCATGAGCCTGAAAAGCGGGCACTCAACGAAAAGCCGGGCCCGCAGAACCATCTGGTTCCAATTTCACCAGCCTATAGCAGCCGACTGGCGGCTCCTCCCGTGGGAATGGCTTGCAGCCATGACAGCCAGCTGAAAGCTGGCAAAGCCGCGGCCGCCAACCGCACCAGGGTACTCATTCCCTCAATTTCCTCATGCAGAAGGTCTTGAAGCCGCAATTCGCAGCAGCTTCAAGAAATCGCGATGAAACTGGTAATGCACCAGCATTCTGTCGTCGCGCGGCTCGAAGCGTGCGGCCGACAGTACATGGAACTCGGACCATGGCTCGTCGCCTTCGCCAAGCTGCAAGGGCACGATCAGCAACTCGTCGAGGGCCGCACCGAACAGATCTTCATCGCCGCCGAACACCGGCAGCAGGTCCGCCTGGTCCAGTACCGCCGGCTCCCCGGCGGCCGCCTGTGGGTTGCCGTGCAGTGTTTTTGCCAGCCGCCAGGCAGCTTCGGAGATCGCAGCGCGCGCCATAGAAAGCCCTCGGGCGACTGTTGCAGGTTCGGAGAGTAACGCCGCAGCTGGCCAGCTTGGCCAGCGGGGATGGCGTAGGGTATGGGCCGCCCATCCACGCCGCAACCGGAACCGGTCACGTCATGGACCAACCGTGCTCCCGACCGCGTCAAGCAGCACGCTCGGTCGCTGCTTTTCGCTGGATCGACCCACGCCCCTCCCGCGCACGATGTGTGATGCGCATCACGAGCCCCTGGTGGCTGACATTGGATACTGCCTGCCTTTGGCTGCCCAGGGAGCGGAGCTGAAGGCCTGCATCGGGATGGCAACCGCCTCGCGGCGACTGCGATACCTTGCGCCGTTATCTCCCAGGCAGCGCAAGCTGGGTACGAGGCTGAGCAGTTTTGGCTATGACTAGTTCCGGTCGTCGAAAGGGTATGGCTTTGGTATCGAAACTTTGTGTCCGGGTTGCCGCGTTGCTGGCCGCACTATTGTTGCTATCCGCCTGTTCCGGGGAGAAAACCCCGCAGGACGTGACCGCTCTGTTCTGGCAAGCGGTCATCGGCAGCGATGCGAACAAAGCGGTCGAATATTCCACGCTCACCGATGCCCGCGCTTACGACGGCTTTTCCCGTGATTGGAAAGGCCTCCAGCCGACCCTGGGCAAGCTCGTCATCGAGGGCGACGAGGCAAGCGTGGTTACCACCTTCGCAGGTCCTGACACCCAAGCGAGCGGCCGTCCGCTGGAGGTTGTTACCTATCTCGTTCGGCAGAACGATCAGTGGAAGGTGGATTACGGCCGCACCGGCGAGGCGCTGCGCGGGCCGCTGGCCAGCCTGTTTACTCAGTTCAATCGTCTCAGCAAAAAGATCTCGGACCAGCTCGACGCTGCCGCCGGCGACCTCACTGTGGAGATGGAGCGTTTGAGCGAACAGCTCGAGCAGCTATCGGCCACCGTCAGCGAACAGACGAGCACGGCTATCGAGCAGTACGGCAAGGCGCTGCGCCGGAGCATCGATGAGCTGGCCGAATCGGTCGAGCGCGCCCTCAAGGACCAGCGCCTGACGGATCAGGATAAGCGCACGCTGCGCCGCGTCGCCAAGGACCTGAACGAGGACAGCGACAACCTTGCCCGGCCGACCGCCGAGGTCATCGCCGACAGCGGCAAGAACGTCGCGGCCGCACGGCAGCAGCTCGCCGGCACCGAGAGCGCCTCTCTCCAGCCATACAAGGAACAGTGGCAGAAGTGGGGAGAACGCATCGAAGCCGATGTGCGACGCCTCGTTGACGAACTCTCTGCTGCCCGAAGCAAGGGGTCGAGGGAGCGGATGTAGCACCCTCGTCTCGGGCTGCCTACTCAGGATCTGAAGTCAGAGGCCGCTTAGAGTTTATTGCGTCAGGCCATCTGCGCCGCGTTCCGGCAGGGGCAGGCGTGCTCGCCGAGGAGGCAGGCAGACGCCTGGTGATGAAATAGGCTCTTAAGATCCAGCGCTATCCAGATACACCAGCTGGCCGGTCTGCAGGTCGGCGATCCGCCGGCCGTTGATCGTATCGATGGGCCGGCCGTACAAATGCAGCTGCAGCGCCGGTTCAGCATCCGCCGTGTGGATACTGTGAAACTGGCCTTCCTCCAATACCAGCGGCTGGCCTGCGCGGACGGTAATTTCGCGCTCCAGTTCGAGCACGGCTCGATCCGGGCTTGAGCCGTCATCCAGGAGTCGATAGATGCGATTACGCTCCTGCCCCGCGATGGCCACGATCACCGCCCAGGTGCCGTGATCGTGCACCACGCTGTTGACGCCGCCGCGAATCGCGTTGAGATAGAGCGTCAGTCCCGTGGCATCAGCGCTGTGCAGCTCGTAGGAGCAGAGCGCCTCGTCGACCCCGGTTGGCAAGGGGAAGCTTTCGAATGTCAGTTCGGATCGATGCCGTTCGACAAATCCCGTCAGCAACATAGCAACTTGAGTAAGAACCGCGCTATCGGACGCGACTGTCGCTAATTCGGCGATGCGGCCCAGCGTTCGTTCCAGGTCATCCTCAATAGCGGTTCTCTCCACGGGTAGTCGCTCCAAAAAACAGGGGGGCGTACAGCCCCCCTGGTAGTTGTCAGCCTTGAGCCCTGCTACAGGACCAGCAGCTGCACGCTGGGATAGCCCATCAGCTTGAGGACGGTGTAGTTCACCGCCGCCTCGCCGGCGTCCTCGGACACCGCCACCAG
>DASULL010000407.1:0-5397 GCA_036278215.1 Gammaproteobacteria bacterium
GGCGGACATGGCAATGCTGGTCGATACGGCTCAGGCGCAAGGCGATATTGCTGCCGGCAAGGCCAAGTCTGCGGTGTGCGCCGCCTGCCACGGTGAGAACGGCATCGGCTTGGCTCCCATGTATCCGAACCTCGCCGGCCAGAAGGAGCAGTATCTGGTCAAGCAGACCAAGGCGTTTCGTGATGGCGGCCGGCAGGACCCGATGATGAGCCCGATGGCAACCGGCCTTACTGACGCCGATATCGCCAACCTCGCGGCCTATTACAGCAGCCTCAAACCCTAACGAACGTGCGGGCCGGCGAGTCGGGCCAGTCCCGTTCTTAAAGGCTCTTAGAGCCTCTAACAACAGCCGACGAACGCTAGCGCGCACCGCCCGAGCGGCGGTTTAGCCAGCCGCTTTGGGCGGTGGCGGCCTGATCGGCCGGCTGTCGTGGCTAAAGACCGTTTATGTCCTGTGGGTACTCCTACAGGGTGCGAACCTTGAAGGGCCGCACCCTGTGGGAGGGGCTTCAGCCCCGAGACGGCCGCACAGCGGCCGAAGGGTTTGCTGCCACTAGCAAGGCTCATTGTGCCGGCCTTGGCCGGCTCTCGCGGCTAAAGCCGCTCCTACAAAAGAAGGCCCTGCCACTCATGAGTGGTACCGCCTGTAGGAGGCCCTTCAGGGCCGAGATGGCCGCGCTAGCGGCCAGAAAGGCGAGTGGCACTAACCCGGCGTAGCTGGGCTTGAGGCCAAGCGCGCTTAGCACCCGCTAGAGGTTTGTTAGTGGCTCTTAATCGTCGCGGCTATCATCTGGCGCGAATTGCCAGATTCTGGTGTTTTCCGCGTCCCAATTCACCCGCTGGGTTATCACCTTGAAGCTCTCGTGTATGCCCTGCGCGTCGATAGTGCGTTCGACTGAGATCAGGGTGTTGACCTCGTGCTCGCAGAGCCCAGCGGCATATTCCGCCTCAGCCCGCGCCACTGGCAGCGCTTCTTCCAGGCTGGGCGCACCGTAGTGTTCGATGAAGTGATGGGCCAAAGCCTCGATCACGCCCTTGTATTCGGCTTCAGTGATCTCAGCCACCACGGCGACGGTGGCCCAGCCGAAGGAACCGGTACCGAGGAAGGCGTGGCGGAAAGCCTGCTTTTCCTTGCCCTCCAGCATTGCCGGGTCGTACTCGGAAAAGGTAAATGCGAAAGTGCCCGGCACCGCCAGTTCACCGACTTGAGCGGCGCGGCTGTAGACATACTCGTCGGTATCATCGAGTCGGGCAACGCGCAGGAACTTCATGGAGGATTCGCTTACTGTCTTAAAGAATGAAGACGGCAGCGCCCTGGAGCGCTGCCGTCTTCCGATCAGCAGATCGTTAACCGATCACTACGGACTTGCCGCCTGCTTTGTGGAGGGCGGCGGCGTACCCCGCGGCTGAGCCGGCGTCGGCTTGATGCCCTTGGCCATCAGGTCGGCATACCACAGGTCGTGATGCTGCTTGGCCCAGGCAGTGTCCACCCGGCCGGTCGTCATCCCTTCCAGCACGCCCTCGGTACCGAGGGTACCCATGAAGACGTGCCCGAAGAACATGGCAATCCAGAGCAGGGCGGCGCCAGCGTGGAAGACATGCGCCGTGGCCATCATGCTGCGGCTCTGGAAGCCCCAGTTGGGGAAATCCAGAATCAAACCGCTGATGGTGACCGTCAGCCCCAGCAGCACCACACCGATCCAGAACCAGCCCTTTTCACCGGCGTTCAACTTACCTGACGGCGCATGGCCTCCGCCAAAGTAGCCGCCGCGCTGCTTGAACCACTCCAGATCCGCACGGATCGGAATGTTGTTGGCAACCCAACGAAGGATCATCAACACAAGCGCAACGCCAAACGCAGGGCCGACGAAGTTGTGCACCGTCATACCCAACTGCGCGTAAGCGGCAAAGCCCTTGGCGCCGAACAGCGGGATCAGAACGGTACGCCCGAACAGGAGGCTCAGCCCCGTGATAGCGAGGACGATGAACGAGATGGCGACGAACCAGTGCACCACCCGCTCGAACATGGTCCAGCGCGGCACGGTCATGCCATCGCGGCCGCCTTCAATCTTATTCTGGCCGAATACCACAAAGAAGACGGCGATGGCGATCAGCGACAGCAACATGATCCAGCCGCCGTAAGTTTTCAGCGGACTGGAGATGCCATCAACTTCGCGCCCGGAGCGGATCTCGCGCCAGATTTCGCCGCTATTGTTGATCAGGGTGTTGGTGGTATAGGGCCCTTGCATGGCGGTAAAGCCGGCGTTGGTTTCCCGCACTTGGCGCCACGTATCGGCACGCGGGTTGCTCTCTCCGGTCTCGAACCTGGCTCCGCCCTGCGCTTCACTGGCTTCCGCCACCAGATAGCCCATGGACGGCAAAGCAACCGCGAGCACCATGATCGCGGCAAGACTCCATAGCATGGAGCGCCAGCGATGCTGGCCTCGAACAGTATTTGTTTCTGGGCTCATTGTCATAGCCTCCTCCGCTGTTAGCGGTCGGTGAAGGCGGACCCGGCGCGGTCACGCAGGGCATTGCTCCGGCTTTCGGCAGCCTGCTGGCTGGCGTTAGCATCCTTTCCGCCCTTGTAGACGCCCGGCTCATAAACGGTTACGCCTGAATCACAGGCACTTAGTAAAACAGCAAGCAGTACTGCCGCCCCCACGCGCAACATCGGCTTGGTAATCATGGCGACACCCCCCTCCTCGAGTGGACTTGAATCGTGTGCAAAGTCGGCGGGGCTGCCCGACGGGCAGCCCCCACCACCACTAGACGTTCTGACCGTAAGCTGCCTGCCAGCCCCAGGTCTGGGGCCGACCGCCACGCTTCATCACCCGCTTGCGGTAGATGTCGGCAATGACGTTACCGTCGCCGGCCAGCAGCGCCTTGGTAGAACACATCTCCGCACACAGAGGCAGCTTGCCCTGCTCGATACGGTTGGTGCCGTATTTGGTGAGCTCGGCTTCCGAGTGCGCCTCTTCCGGACCGCCGGCACAGAAAGTGCACTTGTCCATCTTGCCGCGCACACCGAAGGCCGTCTGCTGCGGATACTGCGGCGCTCCGAACGGGCAGGCGTAGAAACAGTAGCCACAGCCAATGCACAGATCCTTGTCGTGCAGAACGATGCCATCGGCGGTCTGATAGAAGCAGTCCACCGGGCAGACAGCCGCACAAGGGGCATCCGAGCAGTGCATGCAGGCCACCGACACAGCCCGCTCGCCCGGCTGGCCGTCGTTCAGGACGATGACTCGGCGCCGATTGACGCCCCAGGGCACTTCATGCTCGTTCTTACAGGCGGTTACGCAGGCCTGACACTCGATGCAGCGCTCCGCATCGCACAGAAACTTCATTCTTGCCATGACGGCTTCTCCTCTTTAATTCCTGGTCAGGCCGGGATCACACGGCAAAGTGTGGTCTTGGTTTCCTGCATCATGGTCACGGCGTCGTAGCCGTAGGTCGTTGCGGTGTTGGTGGAATCACCGCGGACATACGGAGCCGCACCTTCAGGGTACTTGTCCAGCAGATCCTTACCCTGGAAGTGACCACCGAAGTGGAACGGCGTGAACACGGTGCCACGGCCGACACGGTCGGTGACCAGCGCCTTGACCCGAATCCGTCCGCCTTCCGGACCTTCCAGCCAAACCATCTGGCCGTCCTTGACGTTGACATTGTTGGCGTCCGCCGGGTTGATCTCGACGAACATGTCCTGCATCAGCTCGGCCAGCCACGGGTTGGAGCGCGTCTCCTCGCCGCCGCCCTCGAACTCGACCAGTCGCCCACTGGTGTGGACCAGCGGGAAGTCCTTGGAGTAGTCGCGGGCCTGCACCGACTGCCAGCGGGTCGGCAGACGATAGAAGAGCTTGCGATCCTCGTAGGTCGGATACTCCTTGGCCAGATCGTGCCGCGGTGTGTATAGCGGCTCGCGGTGCACCGGCACCGGATCCGGGAAGTTCCACACGTAGGCCCGCGCCTTGGCGTTACCGAACGGATGACAGCCATGCTTCATGGCGACCCGGATGATTCCGCCCGACGGATCGGTAGTCCAGGACTTGCCCTCGGCCGCCTTCTTTTCCTCCGGCGTCAGCTCATCCCACCAGCCCAACTGCTTCAGCAGCTTGTCGTCGAACTGCGGGTAGCCGCCCTGGATCTCGGCGCCCTTGGACCAGGAGCCCTCGGCCAGTAGCGTTTCGCCGTTGCGCTCGGTACCGAAGCTGGCGCGGAAGTTGCCGCCACCCTCCATCACGTGCTTGCTGGTGTCGTACAGCACGTGGGTTCCCGGGTGCTTCAACTCCGGCGTACCGTAGCAGGGCCACGGCAGGCAGTAGGTCTCGCCGTCCAAGGGCCCACCCTTGGCCTTCAGGCTGACGACGTCGAAGTGCCCCTGATTCGCCATGTGCGCCTTCAGACGCTCCGGGCTCTGACCGGTGTAGCCGATCGACCAGGCGCCGCGGTTGATCTCGCGCAGCACGCTCTCAGGCACAGGCACGTTGTTCTGCACCTCGATGTTCTTGAACATCTGGTCGGCGAAGCCGAACTTGGTGGCGAACAGATAGGCGATTTCCGCGTCGGTCTTGTGCTCGTAGAGCGGGTCGATGACCTTCTCCCGCCACTGCAGCGAGCGGTTAGAGGCGGTCACGGAACCAGACTGCTCATACTGAGTCGCCGCCGGCAACAGATAAGTGTTTTCCTTGCGATCGTGCAGCACCGCCGTCACGGTCGGGTACGGGTCGATGACGACGAGGAGATCGAGCTTCTCCATCGCCTTCTTCATCTCCGGCCCACGGGTCTGCGAGTTCGGCGCATGCCCCCAGTACAAGGTGGCCCGAATGTTGTCGCTCTGAGCGATGTTGGCCTTATCTTCCAGCACACCGTCGATCCAGCGGGACACGGTGATGCCGGGGCTGTTCATCTGCTTGACCTTGCCGCCCTTGCCGTCGTCGTACTCCTTCTGGTCGAAGCGACCGGCCAAGTAGTCATAGTCGACGCCCCAGACGCTGGCCCAGTGCTTCCAGCCAGCATCGGACAGCGGGTAGTAGCCCGGCAGGTTGTCCGGGTTCGGCCCAATGTCGGTCGCGCCCTGGACGTTGTCATGGCCGCGGAAGATGTTGGCGCCACCGCCTTCGACACCGATGTTGCCGAGAGCGAGCTGCAGGCAGTTGTAAGCGCGAACGTAGTTGCTGCCGATGGTGTGCTGGGTACCGCCCATGCACCAGACAAAAGTGCCCGGCCGGTTCTCGGCCATGGTCTTGGCGACTTCGTAGAGGCCTTCGCGCGGCACGCCGGTGACCCGCTCGACCTTCTCCGGAGTCCACTTGGCAACTTCCTTACGGACCTCATCGAAGCCGTAGACACGCTGCTTGAGGTACTCAGTGTCTTCCCACTTATTCTCCAGCACGT
>DASULL010000408.1:0-4508 GCA_036278215.1 Gammaproteobacteria bacterium
AGTCGCCCGCGGTCAGGAGCTCGAAGTCGACGTCGTGTTTTTTCAACAGCCGGTGGAAGTTCGGTAGCTGCGCCACTACGCCGATGGAGCCGATCATGGCGAACGGCCCGGCTAGGATGCGGTCGCCGACACAAGCCATCAGATAGCCGCCGCTCGCAGCGATCCGGTCGATGCTGATAGTCAGTTGCCGGACCCGGCCTTTCAGGCGGGCAAGCTCGGCGGCAGCGAGACCATAATGCGGCACCAAGCCGCCGCCGCTTTGCAGTCGCACCACCACTTCGTCGTCCTGCTTGGCGACCAGCAGGATGCTGGTGATTTCTTCGCGCAGACTGTCGACCTGGGAGGCGCGCAGATCGCCGTCGAAATCGAGCACGAAGACTCGGTGCTTCGGGGCGGCATGCTTGCTTGCCTTGGCCCGCTCCTTAGCAAGACGGCGTGCCGTCTTGCGATCCAACAGCCTGGACTCCAGGGCGTGCCGGTATTGTTCGAAGCGGCGGTTGAGCTTGGTTACCTCAAGCCGCTCCCGGCCGGCGCCGCGCGAGCGACTGCCGATGCCGGCGATGGCTGCGACCGCCACTAGCAGCGCCAGCAGGATGGTGACGGTCTTGGCGAGACCGAGGCCGTAATTCTGCAGAAAATCCATGTACTGTTATCCCGGGTCGTATCCAAGGCGGGTTGTTGAGTGATTATAGAGGTCTGAGGGGGGGATCTGTGGTGGAACAGCAAGCGATCATGTACCGAGGCGTCCCATGCTACAGCTTCCGCCAGCTGGATGAGCAGCGGCGGGCGGTGAAAGGTACCGCCTTTCGCGCCTTCAAGCGCGTTCGGGATGATTTGCTGCAGGATGTCGACTATTTTTACTTGGATGCCGATGAGGAGCGCGACTTCATCGAGCTCTTGCGGGCCCGCGGTCTGATCTATAGATCGAGTTGGCATCTGGTGCTGCTCACCGATGCCGGTCGGAGCAAGGTGCTCTAACCGTATAACCATCGGTTATTTATGTTGTTCCCGCCGCTTGCTTAAAGTGATAAGCGTTCCGAGAGCAGAGAGCCCGAGCCTGGAAAGGAGGACGTATGGCAACGCTTCGATTGGGAGATACCGCACCGAATTTCACGCAGGACAGCAGCGAAGGCCCGATCAACTTCTACGATTGGGCCGGCGACAGTTGGGTCGTACTGTATTCGCACCCGGCCGACTATACGCCGGTCTGCACCACCGAGCTGGGTCGTACCGCCAAGCTCGCCGAAGAGTTCAAGGCGCGCAACGTGAAGGCCATCGCGCTCAGCGTCGATCCGGTCGAGTCGCATCACGGCTGGATCCAGGACATCAACGAGACGCAGAACACCACGGTCAACTTCCCCATCATCGCCGACCATGACCGCAAGGTGGCGGAGCTGTATGACATGATCCACCCGAACGCCAGCGCCACGGTGACGGTGCGTTCGGTGTTCATCATCGACCCGCAGAAGAAGATACGCGCCACCATTACTTACCCGCCGAGCACGGGGCGCAACTTTGGGGAAATTCTCCGGGTGATCGATTCCCTGCAGCTCACCGACAACTACTCGGTGGCGACACCGGAGAACTGGCAGCAGGGCGACGAGTGCGTAATCGTGCCGTCCATCACCGATCCGGAAGAACTCAAGCGGAAGTTCCCCAAGGGCTGGCGCGAGCTCAGACCGTATCTGCGGATGACGCCGCAGCCCGATAAGTAAGCAAGTACTTGAGATCGCAGGACGCCGGCAAACGCCGGCGTCTTTCTTTATAATGCGCGCCAGTATCGGCTGGCCGCGCCTGTACGGGAGTCGACCGGCCGCAGTCGCAGAAATGTCCCGTTGTTGAGTCGCATGAACCCTTGGCAGCGCTATCAGGCCGATCTTGAGCGGTCTGACTTCACTCATGATCCGGCCCAGGAGAACGCCGTAAGGCACCTGCAGGCCCTGTACGAGGCGCTGCTGCGTCAGCCTGAGCCGACTCGCCTGCAGCGGCTCGCCAGCCGGCTGCGCAAGACCCGACGGGAGCCGGAGCAAGGGCTCTACCTCTGGGGCGGCGTCGGTCGCGGCAAAACCTATCTGGTCGATGTGTTCTTCGACAGCCTGCCGTTCGCCGAGAAAAAGCGGCTGCATTTCCATCGCTTCATGCAGCTGGTTCATGACGAGCTGCGCCGCACCCGCGACCAGCAGGACCCGTTGAAGCTGATCGCCTCCCGCTTCGCCGCTACCACCCGCGTACTCTGCTTCGACGAATTCTTCGTCACCGACATTGCCGACGCGATGCTGCTGGCCGGTTTGCTGGAGGCGCTGTTTGCGGAGGGGGTCACCCTGGTCGCCACCTCCAACATCCCGCCCGAGGAGCTCTATAAAGACGGCTTGCAGCGAGCCCGCTTTCTGCCGGCGATCGAGCTGCTCAAGCGCTATACCACCGTGCTCAACGTCGACGGCGGAGTCGACTACCGATTGCGCTATCTCGAGCAGGTGGAGATCTACCATACGCCGGCGGATGCGGCCTCGGAGCAGGTATTCGAGCGGGAATTCGCCCACATCGCCGGCCAGCCTGGTGACGTCGGTGCGGCGTTGGAAATCGCTGGGCGGATGATTCCGGTCCGGCGGCTGGCCGAGGACGTGGTCTGGTTCGACTTTGCCGCCATCTGCGGCGGTCCGCGCAGCCAGAAGGACTACATCGAGATCAGCCGGTTATTTCACACCGTCCTGGTTTCCAACATTCCGCCGTTGACCGGTGAGCGCGACAACGAAGCCCGGCGCTTCATCGCTATGATCGACGAGTTCTACGACCGCGGCGTCAAGCTGATCTGCACCGCCGCCGAACCGCCCGAAACCTTGTACAGCGGCCACCACCTGCGCTTCGCCTTCGAGCGGACGGTCAGCCGTCTGCAGGAAATGCGCTCCAAGGACTACCTGGCCCGGCCGCACCGGCCGTGAGAGGGCTCAAAACCTCCTGCGTGTGCCGCTCTAGCTAAGGCAGGAGTCGGTAATTCCGGTCCGGGGCTGAACGCTCTGCTCAGGGAGCGTACTCATTTACCGAGATCGTTCAGCACGCAGGCAAGGCCGCTGGATGCGCTCGAAGTCGATTCCCGCTAGCGCGATGTCTGCGAGGAAATCGAAGCCCGCCGCCAGCGATCACCAGTGCTCTCTTAGCCGCGCCCCCTCTTCCTGGGTCTGTTGAGACTTTGTTATTGGCCGTTGCCTGTCGCCCGCTACAGCAAGGCAGTGACGTGCGTGATTACCGAACGCCGCAGGGCGTTGAGGTTGTAGCCGCCTTCCAGAGTCGAAATGACCCGCCCTTGGCAGTGCCTGCGGGCGATGTTGACGATTTCCTCGGTCACCCAGCCGAAATCGCGCTCGTTCAGGCGCAGATTGGCGAGTGGATCATCGATGTGGCCATCGAAGCCGGCGGAGACGAAGATCAGGTTGGGGGCGAAATCGTCCAGCCGGCGCAGCAGCTCGTCCTGGAACATCGGCCGGAAGTCCATGCCGTTGGTGTAGGGCGGCAGGGCCAGATTGTAGATATTGCCGGGGCGATTCTCGCTGGGGTCGCCGGTATGCGGGAATAGCGGCTGCTGGTGACTGGAGAGATAGAAATAGCCCTTACGGCCGGCGAACATCTGAGCGGTGCCGTTGCCGTGGTGTACGTCGAAGTCGACGATGGCGATGCGCTTGAGCCCGTACAGGGCGCGGGCGTGCGCTGCGCCGACGGCGACGTTGTTGAACAGGCAGAAGCCCATGGCCTTGTCCGGCTCGGCGTGATGGCCCGGCGGGCGCACGGCGCAGAAGGCGCGTTGGGCTTCGCCGGCCATGACCGCGTCGACCGCCAAGCAGACGGCGCCGGCGGCCCGCAACGCGGCCTCGCCGGAGCCGGGGCTGACCACGGTATCGTTATCCAGCATGGCATGGTCTTCAGCCGGCAGGGAGGCCAGCATCCGCTCGACATAGCTACGGTCGTGCACCCGGGCGAGCTGCTCGATGGTGGCCTGCGGCGCTTCCTGGCGCTGCATGAACTGGAACACTGGCCCTTCCAGCGCACTGAGCACGGTCTGCAGGCGGGCGATGCTCTCGGGGTGATTTGGACCGGTGTCGTGTTCCAGGCAGGCGGGATGGGTAATCAGCCACGTCGTCATGAATGCTGCCTCCGGCAACGGGCGTGGTTCGGCGATAACCCGTTACTATAGCGCCGCCAACGCCGCTTGCCTAAGCGCAGGGGAGTAACGGGGCGGTACCGGTTGGGTTTTTCTTCTCCGTTGTGCGGTTCGCGCTTGCGCGCTTCCAATCAGCGCCCGTCGAAGAATTGCTGCGAGAAAGCGATATTCAGCGGCTCGCCATCGACGGGAGAGATGCGAAGCTGAAACTGCCGGCTTTCGCCGTCGGCAATGGCAAAGCTGCCGATATAGGAAATCACGCCATCGGTTTGCACCGGCCGCAGCTCCAGCGGTTGCAGGCTGCCGCCGCCGGGGCCGACCTGCGCTTCGATGCGAGCGGCGACCGGCTGGCCGG
>DASULL010000409.1:0-5725 GCA_036278215.1 Gammaproteobacteria bacterium
GGTCGCTCTGCCAGCAGACCGGACAGAGCATGCTCCAAGGCAGGGACGGCCTCATTGGCAACCAGCCGGTAGTGGACCGACAAGGAGTAGCGCTTGTGTTCGATGATGAGCCCATCGAGCGGTGGTAGCTGGATGGCGAAGGCTTGGTACAGGTCGTCCAACTCATCGACGTAATCGGAACCGAATTCCCAGTCGATGCCGGAGCCGGGCGGGCCGGCGATCTCGAAGCCATGGTTGCCAGCGTAGTAAAGCTGGGGGAGGCCGACCCGGGCACGAACGTCGGCCAACTCGCGGCCACTGATGACGGCGGTCGGATGACGGCCAGCGAGGCGTTGCAGCGCAGCGCGCATGTCCGAGCCGAGCAGGGCGTCTTGCGGGTGGGAGACGATGGGCGACAAGGTGCCGTCGTAGTCGAGAAACACCTGCAGGGGCTGCTGGTCGAGGACCTGTTCCAGTAGCCGTCGATCGGACAAGGCGTGCGGCAGGTCCTGCGCCGAAGGACGCGTGCAGGGCTCAGTTGACACGAGGCACGTAGTCCTCGGTGTAGGGGATGTGAGTGAGCTCCGGTTTGGCGGTAACGCTTAAAAAAGTATCGGCCCAGCGGTAGACGTCTTGCGTACGGACGATCCGGCGCAACAACCGCATGCGCTCCTCACGTTCGGCCCGGCTCATGTGGAAGGCGCGGTGGATGCGGTCGGCGGTCTGTTCGATGTCGTGCGGGTTGACCAGCAGCGCCCCTTTCTGCAGCTGGCTGGCGGCGCCGGCAAACTCGGAGAGAATCAGCACGCCGTCGGCATCGACCTGGGCGGCGCAGTACTCCTTGGCGACCAGATTCATGCCGTCCTTCAGCGAGGTTATTAGGGCGATGTCCGCAGCCACGTAGTAGGCGATCAGTTCCTCAAAGCGGAGGCTGTGGAACATGTAGTGGATCGGTATCCAGCCCGATTCGGTGAACTCGCCATTGATCTCACTGATCAGGCGCTCCATGTCGAGCCGCAGCTGGTTGTAGTCGGGAATTTCCTTGCGGCTCGGCACGACGTGCTGCACCAGATGCACCTTGCCATGCATTTCGGGGTAATGGCGCAGGGCATGGCGGAAGGCGTCGAGGCGATTCAGCAGGCCTTTGGTGTAATCGAGCCGGTCGACTCCCAGGATGATCTTGCGGTCCGCCAGGTCGGCCCGCAGCTGTCGGGCGCGGGTCTGTACCATTTCGGTGGCCGCCATGTCGGCGACCTTGTGGTAGTCGATGCCGATGGGAAAAGTACCGACGCCGATCTCGCGGTCAACGCGTACCGTTTCCCCGTCGCCGAGGCTGGAGCGGACGTGCAGCCGCACGATCGCGCCATGGCCTTCCACGGTGGTTTGAAACAGCGCGCGCACGCAGTAGAGGAAGTTGCGGCGGTCGCGCAGGGTCTGGAAGCCGAGCGAGTCGAACTCGAGCAGGTCGCGCAGGATGTCGAAGCGCCAAGGCAGTTTAAGGAAGATCTCCAGCGGCGGGAACGGCGTGTGCAGGAAGAAGCCGGTTTTGACGTCCAATCCCATCCGATGCAGGTCGGCGGCCAGCGACATCAGATGGTAATCGTGCACCCAGACGAAGTCGCCCGGCTCGGCCACTTCGGCGGTGACTTCGGCGAAGCGCTGGTTCACCTCCCGGTAGCTTTGCCAATAGGCCGGATTGAAGTTGCAGTTGGTGAACAGGTCGTGAAACAGCGGCCAGATCACTTCGTTGGAGAAGCCGAAGTAGAAGCCGTTGATGTCTTCGTCGGACAGCATCACCGGTTTGAAAGTGCAGCCATAGTCGCTGCTGACCTGCTCCAGGGCCGGCTGCACCTGATAGATGTTGGCGTTGGTTGTGCCGGGCCAGCCGATCCAGATGCCGCCGCGGCGTTGCAGCACCGGCACCAGAGCGCTGACCAGGCCGCCGCTCGATGGGCGGGCTTCCCAGCGGCCGTCCTCAAGTTGGTTCAATACCAGCGGCAGACGATTGGAAACGACGATGAGGCGGTCCTGCGACCTGTCCCTTGAAACGTTGCGTAGCATCACTGCACCTCACCAGGGCAATCCATTGCCCCGACAGCGAATTTCACGCGGCTGAGCAGGGGGAGGCGGCAAGCTGTGACAGTGACGCCGCAGTCGCCCCTGGCTTGGCGCCTGCCTGTAGTGGTCAGACCTCGTGTCCTTAAGCAAATAGCCATATGCGAAATTGGGCTCCGTCGCTGAATTGGCAAGACTTGGCGACTTTGGGCTGCAAAAGAGCAGCCCGCCGGCATGGTTGCGGACGGTGCTGCGCAAAGCTGAGGGGAGGAGACAATGCTTGGACCTGTCGCCGTCTGGCCCAAGCTCTGATGCATCTGATCTGGAGCCTGTGGCGGCCGTGGGCAAGCTGAAGCAGTGGATCAGGGTGGGGCCGGTCCTGGTTGTCTGCCACCGCTGTCCCTGTCGGCTCCGGCTGCGCCCCGTGGCGAACGCAGCGGTTCCACGGCGCAGCCATGACTGGGATTAGGAACAACAGGGGATCAGCCTGTTGAAAGAGCGGAACAGCAAGGAATGGCGCAAGCGTTACGTTCGATTTATGTGATTCTGGTGAGTCTTGCACTGTTCACGGCCGGCAGCAGCCTGCTTGGCACGCTGCTGGCTGTGCGCATGTCCATCGAAGGTTTCAGCAACCAGTCGATCGGTCCGATCCTGGCCTTCTATTCCTTCGGCTTCGTGGTCGGTACTCTCTATTTGGTAAAAATCATTCGGCGAGTCGGCCATATCCGCTCGTTTGCCGCGTTTGCCGCTATCGCCTGCATCGTTACCCTGGCCCACCCGCTGTGGGTCAACAGCGTCGCCTGGGGCGCTCTGCGAGCGATCATGGGGTTCTGCGGCGCTGGGCTGGTCATGGTGATGGAGAGCTGGATCAATGACCGCGCCAGCAATCAGATCCGCGGCACTATCATGGCGACTTACGCCGCGACATCGAACCTAGCCCAGAGTGGCGGGCAGTTCACCCTCGGCCTGGGCAAGCCGGAAAGCTACGTGCTGTTCAGCATCGCGGCGGCTCTGATTGCGGCCTCGCTAGTACCGCTGGCGCTGACTCGGGCAAAGGCGCCTCTGCTCGAAAGCCATGAGCGCATGGGCCCGCGCGAGCTGTTTCGCGCTGCGCCCATAGGCCTCGTTGGCGCCTTCATGGCCGGCGCGGCGATGGCCGGCTTGATGGCAGTGCTGCCGGTTTACGCTCAGCAGGAAGGCTACAGAGTCCAACAGATTTCCGTGCTGATGGGCACGGCGGTGCTGGTCGGCATGGCCACTCAGTGGCCGGTAGGGCATATTTCCGACCGTTTCGACCGACGCGCCATGATCGTCCTGTTGGCACTACTGGGGTTGCTGGTGTCACTGCCGCTGATCACCCAGAACGGCGACAGCTTTCTTCTGTTGGTGGTATTGGTGGCAGCGTTCGTCGGCTTGGCCGGGACCATCTATCCGATGTGCGTTGCTCTCACCAACGACCAGTTGCAGTCCCATCAGATGGTCAGTGCCAGCGGCACGCTGCTGCTGATTTTCGGCATCGGCACCATCGTCGGCCCGGTCGGCAGCTCGCTGGCGATGCAGGTGTTCGGTGGGGTGGGCCTGTTCATTTTCATCGCCGCGGCGATGGCGATCGTGTCGGTATTCGGTCTGTTCCGTTATCTGACGGCCAAGCCCATTCCGGTGGAGGAGCAGGCCGAGTACGTGCCGGTTGCCAGTGCCTCGACGCCGGTCATCCTGGAGATCGATCCGCGCAACCTGGAGTTCGAGGCGCCGGTGAAGGTGCCGCTGGTCGATCGCCGCCTCGGCCGCCCTGATCGACGGCAGGACAGCCAGACCGGCGGCCGGCGGCGTACCGATGCCGCCGATTTCAACGAATGACCAAGCCGGCGGGATATCAGTCGCTGCTGTAAGGAATGGTGGTCATAAGCGCCAGCTCGGCCTGGCGCGAATCCAACCGCGTGTGCTGACAGACAATGGGCAGAGTCGATTCGATCAGGCTGGCGTAGTCGGTATCGCGCGGAATCGGCTCCGGGTCGTGCAGGTCGTTGAACCGCACGTGCAGGGTCCGCCGGGCGGGTATCCGCAGCCGATACGGCCCAACCGGCTCACGGTCGGCAAAGTAAACCGTGATATTTACTTCGGCCTCCTGGTCGTTGCCGTTGAGAATGCAAACCGTCTCGTGGCTCTCCAAGGCCCGGCCCTGACCGGTGCTGGCACCCGGGATGTAACCTTCGGCGATAACCCAGCGTCTTTTGCCAATCGCAGTTGCCATCAGCTCCTCCGCTGCGGCCGGAAAACCGCTTCATGCAGTACTTCGGCCACATGCAGCGGCCGCACGCCCGTGCCTGCGCGAATCTGTTCGGCGCAGCTGAAGCCGTTGGTGACGATCAACGCGTCCTCCGGCGCCCGCCGGACTGCCGGCAGCAGCACCCGCTCGGCGGCATTCATCGAAACGTCGTAGTGATCCTCTTCAAAGCCGAAAGCGCCGGCCATGCCGCAGCAGCCGGATTTCAGCAGCTCGAAGTCGAGTTCCATCCGGCTGAGCAGATGGGTTTCGGTGTCGGTACCAATAATGGCGTAATGGTGGCAATGAGCGTGGAGGACGGCCTTACGCTGCAGTTTCGGCGGCTCGAAGTCAGCTTGTTTTTCCAGAAACTCGCTGAACAGGAAAGTGTGATCGGCGAGCCGTCGGGCCCTCGGATCGTGCGGAAACAGCTTGGGCAGCTCGTCGCGGAAGGAGGCGACGCAGGCCGGCTCCAGCCCGACCACCGGGATGCCTTGCTGTACGTACGGCTCCAGCGTGTCCATGACGGCGCGCAACAGCCGCTTGGCGCTTTTCAGCATGCCGATGTCGTACATCGGCCGGGCGCAGCAGAGCGCCTGCTGCGGCACCATTGGTCGATAGCCGGCCCATTCCAGCACCTCGACCGCCGCCTTGCCGATTTCCGGGCGGAAGTGGTTGTTGAAGGTGTCGGCGAAGAGGATCAACGGCTTCCCGGCATCGGCGGTCGGCCTCACCTGGAACCATTGCTTGAACGTGTGCGCTGCGTACGGCGGCAGTTCCCGCTGCTGCGAGATGCCGCCGAGGAACTTGGCGACGCGGCTGATGCCGGCGCCGTGGGTAAGATAATTAGCGAGCCCAGGTGCCTTGGCCGCCAAACGCGACCAGTAATGGATCAGCCCCATGGCGTACTGCGGCGGCGGCCGGAGACGGCCGGCATAGTGATGCGCCATGAACTCGGACTTGTAGGTGGCCATGTCGACGCCGACCGGGCAGTCGCGCTTGCAGCCTTTGCAGGCGAGGCAAAGATCGAGCGCGTCGCGGACGTGCTCGGACTTCCAGCCGTCGGTCAGGGGCCCGCCGTGCAGCATCTCGAACAGCATGCGCGCCCGGCCGCGGGTGGAATGCTTTTCCTCCCAGGTCGCCATGTAGGACGGGCACATCACGGTGCCGCCGTGGCGGCGGCATTCGCCGACCCCGACGCAGCGCTTGGCGGCATGGACGAAGCTGCCGTGGTCTTCGGGATAGGCGTAGAAGGTGGCAGGCTCGCTGGGACGGAAATCTGTGCCGAAGCGAAGGTTCGAGGTAATCGGGTAGGGGTCGACCAGCTTCCCCGGGTTCATTTTCCACTGCGGGTCCCAGATGGCCTTGAACTCGCGCATGGCCTGCATCAGGCGCGGGCTGAACATCTTTGGCAGCAGCTCGGCCCGT
>DASULL010000410.1:0-2197 GCA_036278215.1 Gammaproteobacteria bacterium
GGCAGCTCGCTGCGGCCCTTGACGCCACCGAAGGCCGAGCCGCGCCAGACCCGACCAGTAACCAGCTGGAACGGCCGGGTGCAGATTTCCTGGCCGGCGCCGGCCACGCCGATGATCACCGACTCGCCCCACCCCTTGTGGCAGCACTCCAAGGCGGTGCGCATCAGTTCGACGTTGCCCACGCACTCAAAGGAGTAATCGACGCCGCCATCGGTGAGATCGACGATCACCTCCTGCAGCGGGCGATCGCCATAGTCTTTTGGATTGATGCAATCGGTGGCGCCGAGCAGGCGAGCCATCTCGAACTTGGCCGGATTGATATCGATGGCGAGGATGCGCGAGGCCTTGGCCATGACCGCACCCTGAATGGCCGACAGCCCGATGCCGCCGAGGCCGAACACGGCCACGGTCGAGCCCGGCTCCACCTTGGCGGTATTGAGCACCGCGCCGATGCCAGTGGTAATACCACAGCCGAGCAGGCAAACCTTATCCAGCGGCGCCGCCTTGTTGATCTTGGCCACCGCGATCTCGGGCAGCACGGTGTATTCGGAGAAAGTGGAGGTACCCATGTAGTGATAGATGGGCTTGCCGTTCAACGAGAAGCGGCTGGTGCCGTCCGGCATCAGACCCTGGCCCTGGGTCACCCGGATGGCCTGGCAGAGATTGGTCTTGCCGGAAAGGCAGAATTTGCACCGACCACACTCCGGCGTATACAGCGGGATTACGTGATCGCCGGGCTGGACGCTAGTCACCCCGGGGCCGATCTCTTCCACTATCGCTCCGCCTTCGTGGCCGAGAATAGCCGGGAAGATACCCTCCGGGTCCTGCCCGGACAGCGTGTAGGCATCGGTGTGACAGACGCCGGTGGCGACCATGCGCAGCAGCACCTCGCCGGCCTTCGGGCCTTCCACGTCGACCATCTCGATACTCAAAGGCTTGCCTGCTTCCCAGGCAACAGCGGCACGTGATTTCATGATCCTCGCCTCCTTTCGATGGGTTCGCTTGGTTTCCGAACTCTAGGACATGCGGCCGGTACTGATAAGATAGCCCACCGCAAACCCATTGTTCGCAATAGGAAACAATGAGCCGCTGGACAGGTATTGACGAATTCGTACAGGTAGTCGAAACCGGCGGCTTTACCGCGGCCGCCCGTGCCCTGGGAGTCTCCAAGGCCCACATCAGCAAGCAAGTGCGGCAATTGGAAGACCGGCTGGGCACGCGCCTCCTACACCGCACCACCCGACGGCAGGCACTGACCGAAGCGGGCCAGCAATTTTACCAGCGTTGCACTCAGCTCATCGGCGAGCTGGACGAGCTGTCGGCGGCGCTCGGCGAGGCCCAGGAAGTGCCGAGCGGGCGGCTGCGAATCAGCGTCGCCGGTGCTTTTGCCGAACGCTACCTGGCACCGGCTTGCGCCGGATTCATGAGCCGCTATCCGCGGGTTCAAATCGAGCTGGTGTTCGACAACCGCATCGTCGATCTGATCGAAGAAGGCTTCGATCTGGCCATTCGCTATGGCGAGCTGAAACAGTCCGATCTGGTCGCCCGCCGGATCGCGCCCCGTCGCCTGCATGTCTGCGCCAGCCCAGCCTATCTCGAACGGTATGGCGTACCGACCCGGCCGGACCAGCTGCGCAGCCATAACTGCCTAGTCGGCAGCAGCGATTACTGGATTTTCCGCAGCGACGATGGCGCGCAGCGTCTACGGATCAGCGGCAACTGGAGCAGCAACAACGGCATTGCCTTACTGGCGGCCGCCCGCGCCGGCCTGGGACTGGCGCAGCTGCCGGACTTCTACGTCGAGGATGACCTGCAGGCCGGCCGGCTACGGACCGTGCTGCAAGACTGGGAGCTCGGCGATGTCGGCGTCTGGGCCGTTTATCCACATCGACGCCATCTGTCGGCCAAGGTACGGCTGTTGATCGACCATCTGGCGGCGGCGTTCCAACCCAAACCGCCCTGGCAACAAGACTGACAGCCTTGCTTCAGCATGAGGCAAGGCCTGCTCTTAGCGCTATAAGCGGCAGCACACACCAAGTGCGGCTGCCAGAGCCCGATGACGCAAACTCAGCCACGGTGGCGCTTGACATAGCGCCGACAGCGTCACTCCAGGACATTCAGTCGCACTGACTGCGAACGCATGCCAGAGCTATTATTCGGATACTTTCTCTGAACTGCCGGTTATAGCACGGCCCAG
>DASULL010000411.1:0-2554 GCA_036278215.1 Gammaproteobacteria bacterium
TGACTTTCTGGCCATCCACGCTGATGATCACGTCGCCAACCTTAAGTCCCGCCTGCGCCGCCGGCGAATCGGCCAGGACCTGGGTCACGACGGCGCCTTCCTTCACATCCGTCCCCAGCGCCTGAGCGAGGGCGGGCGTCAAATCCTGCACTACCACCCCCAGCTGGCCGCGACGCACCTCGCCATGCTCGACCAGCTGCTGCGTCACTCCACGCACCATCGACGCCGGAATGGCGAAGCCGATACCGATGTTGCCGCCGCTGGGGGCGAGGATGGCGGTGTTGATGCCGACCAGCTCGCCGCGGAGGTTGACCAGCGCGCCGCCGGAGTTGCCGGGGTTGATGGAGGCGTCGGTCTGGATGAAGTCCTCATAGCCCTCGATGCCGAGGCCGGTGCGCCCGAGCGCGCTGACAATGCCGGAGGTAGCGGTCTGCTCCAAGCCGAACGGGTTACCCACCGCCACCACGAAATCCCCCACCCGCAGACCGGTGGAATCCGCCCACGGCAGCGCCTTCAGCTTTACTCCCGGCGATTTCTCCACCTTGATGACGGCGATGTCGGTCTCCGGGTCGGCGCCGAGCTTCTTGGCAGGAAGCTGCTGCCCTCCGCCCAAGGTTACCGTCAGCTCATCGGCTTGCTCGACGATGTGGGCGTTGGTGACGACAATCCCTTTTTCGGCATCGACGATCACACCCGAGCCGATCGCCTCGAAAGCCCGCTCCTCGGGCAACTGGTCAGGCGTGCCGAAAAAACGGCGAAAGAACGGGTCCTGCAACAGCGGATTCTGCTCGACCGGCACTTTCCCCTTTACCGATATGCTGACTACTGCCGGCAACACATTCTCCAGCATGGGAGCCAAGCTCGGCGCCTGCTCACCGGATGCGATGGAGCTGCCCCCCACGATCACGGGCGGTGCCGCATGGCCACTGCAAGAAGCCAATGCCAGCACAAGTACGGCCGATAATATGGGCGGGCGCATCGACACCTCCTCGCTGCAATCAGGACACGATAGATTTTGAGGTATGGCCGGTTCGAAGCGGGTTAAAGCTTTGTTGCCAAACCAAGATTTGCCTTGGCTTCAACGTGGTGCAATAAACTCAGTGATCCGACGGCAGGAGCCGCGCAATAGCGTCGAGCAATTCGTCGATGCCAACCGGCTTGGAAAGGGTGGCGTCAGCCAACCCGGTAAGGTCGATATCTTCGGGCAAAGCAGCACTGAGGAGGATGACAGGCAGGCCTGCCAGCGCCGGATCCTGGCGGATCTGGCGCATCAGCTCGATACCATCCATATAAGGCATCATGTAATCGGTGATCACCAGGTCAGGCACGGTAGTCCGCAGACGCTCCAGCGCCTGCCGGCCATTGGTCGCCTCCGTCACCCGGTAGCCTTCCATGTCGAGCAGCAGTGTCAGGGCTGCCAGGATGCCGGATTCATCCTCGACCACAAGGATCCGCGCCGCACTGCCTGCCTGTAGATCATGCATGATTGGTTGCGATCAGTTTTTCTGCATGCTCGGTTCGTCGCGCAAAAACATGCCCGAAGGCAACACGCTGCCGATCCGCATCCCCTGCGAGGTGATTTCGAGCTCCCGGATCTTCCGCTCGAAGACGCTGTCGCGCACCTTCAGGACCAAGAGCCCTCGCCGTATCTCCGAGTCCAGCTCCACATAACGCGCCAGCAGAATGTTTTGCGCCGCAGACGAGATGCTGAACGGAATACTGTCGCCGGCGTGAGTCAAAGCTGGCTGCTCGAGGGTATATACGACCGTCGCTCCCTCCTGCCGCAACGCCGAAGATAGCGCCGCCATTACTCGCGGCAAACGCTCCGGGTCGGTAACGGACTGCGCGAAGCCGTCGATCCCGTCGATCAGCACTCGCTTGACGCCACGCTCCCGCACCAGCGTCAACAAGCGGTAGACGAGCACATCCAGGCGCTGCTCGGTAGGTGCGTGCCGTTCAACTTCGACGTGGCCGGCATCGAGCAGCGGGCCGAGCGCCAGCCCGAGCGCTTCGCTCTTGGCGCGGAGCTGCTCGGCGGTTTCATAGAAGTTGAAGATCAGCCCCGGCTCGTTCTCACTGGAGCTGGCAATGAAATGCAGACCGATAGTGGTCTTGCCGATGCCGCTTGGGCCAACGACCAGGGTTGCCGTGCCACTAGGCAGACCGCCACCGAGCATTGCATCCAATTCTGGCACCCCCAGCTTCAGCCGGCCAGCGCTCGGCGGCAACACCATCGTGTTGGCAGCCAAAGCTTCCAGCCGGGGGAACACCCGCATGCCTTCGCCATTGATGGTGACCGTATGCTGCCCCTCGATAAAGCCGCTGCCGCGATACTTGAGGATGCGGACAAAGCGTTCGGAACGATGCGCCGCCTGCACCATCTCCAGCTCGATCCAACCATCCACCATGGTGTACTCGACGCTCTCGACGCTGCGGCGGGCGTTGTTCGTCAGCAGCAGCACAGTGCAGCCGATGAGCATGGAGAGGGTGGTCAGGTCGTTGATGAATTTCCGGAATTCTTTGGCCGACTGAGCCGTTTCCTCCAGCGCGAACA
>DASULL010000412.1:0-6355 GCA_036278215.1 Gammaproteobacteria bacterium
GGCGTAGCGTCATGACCGCTTGCTCGGCCGGTGCGGCGGGCTGCCGCAACAAGAATGATGCTACGCGGCGCGATCATCAAGCCGTAGCGCAACACTCAAGCGACGGTCGGCGGCATCACCTGCGATAGCACGGCGACGAAATGGCAGCTGCTGCCGCCCAGCACGAACAAGTGCCAGATGGCATGCGAGTAAGGAATGCGGCTGTGGTAGAACAGCGTGCCGACGGTGTAGGTGAGTCCGCCGGCCAGCAGCCAGATCAGTGCTGAAGTGGGCAACGCCTGCAGCATCGGCTTGATCGCCACCAGCGCCAGCCAGCCCATGGCGATGTACATCAGGGTCGAAAGGATCCGCAGCTTGCCGGTACAGAACAGCTTGAACACCACGCCGGTGGCTGCCAGCCCCCACACCACCCCGAACAGCGGCCAGCCCCAGCTGCCTCGCAAATCCACCAGGGTAAAGGGGGTATAGGTACCAGCGATCAAAATGAAAATCGCGCAGTGATCGAAAACCTTCAGCCGCGCCTTGACCAGTTCGTGGCGGACGGCGTGATAGAGCGTCGAGGCGCTGTAGAGCAGCAGCAGTGAGCCGACGAAGACAACGGCGCCGACGACCCGCCAGGCATCGCCGAAAAGCGCCGCCAGTGTAATCAGCACCGCCCCGCCGGCAACGCTGGCGAGCACGCCCAGTCCGTGGGTGAGGGCGTTGATGATTTCTTCCCGATGTTCACGAATATGCATGACAGCTTACGCTCCTCCAAGGGCAGATTATGCCTCCCTGGCGGTACCGCGGCACTATGGCGGCTGGATGAAGCAGCCGTAGTGCCTCTCGCACGCAAGATACACCTGTTGTGTAGTTATTGTTTGGGCGGCTTTGGCCCTATGAAAGTGCAGGCGCTGGGTGTTTTCAGAAGTGGAGAAGGTGCTCCGCCTGTGCCTTGATGTCGGTCGACTCGAGGATGCGGGTTCCTGGCCGATCCTGCCGCGCCACTTCCACCAGCACTGCCGCCACCGCCGTGGCCTCGATCGGCTTGTAGCGCTCCGGCAACAAAAAGCCCAGTCGCTGGCCGATGGCTTCCGCCGGCCGCAGTTCCTGGCGCGGCCCGAGCAGCAGCGACGGCCGGACGATGGTGATGCTGCGGTACGGCAGCGTCAGCAGCGCTTCTTCGAGCTCGCCTTTGACGCGGTTATAGAATATCCGTGAGTGGGCATCGGCCCCCAGGGCGCTGACCAGCAGGAAATGCTGCGCGCCCTGTTGCAGCCCCAGGCGGGCGATTTGCAGCGGATAGCTGTAGTCGAACTCCCGAAACCGCTCCCGCGAGCCCGCTTTTTTGATGGTGCTCCCCAAAGCGCAGATGATCTGATCGACGGCGAACAGGGCAGCATGATCGGCAAGCCGGGCGAAGTCGACGAGGTGTTCTTCCAGCTTGCCCGCCAAATCCAGCGCCCGTAGGGTTTCGGGCAGCGGCCGCCGAGTTGGCGCGACCACTCTGCCGACCGCCGCATCGGCCAGCAGTCGCCGCAGGCACAGACTTCCGACCAGTCCGGTGGCACCGGCCAGCAGAACGGTTCTTGGACTTTCGTTTTGCATAGGCTGGCCTCCGTGGATCAAGTGGCTGCGGTGTGTGCGGCACCGGCCCCGATAGAGAGTTAGAGCGTGCCCTGCGGGTGGTGTCTGCCGGCGACACGCGCCTTGCCCACACCATCGGCAGACGCCACGGGCACTACGCACAAGTGCATAATACGCTCTAGATCCCGGCAGCCAGCGCGCGTGTCAGCTCGCCGGCCGGAACCTCCTGGCAGCCGCTGCGGTTCTGCCCGCACCAGAGCGAGGTGAAGTCGCCCGAACCCTGCTCCTCGGCCTTGGCGCGCAAGGGCGCGACGGCGGCGGCGGCCAGCGGGAAGGCGGACGGCAGGTCGCTGAGCGGGCCAAGCTCCCGCATCAGCCGGTTCATGATGGCTCGGGCCGGTCGGCCGGTGAACAGGTTGGTGATAGCGGTGTGACTGGCGGCCTCGCTCTGCAGTGCGGCGCGATGCACTTGGCTGGTGGTGGCCTCTGGATAGAGCAGATAGGTGGTGCCCAGTTGCGCGCCGGCCCGCGCCCAGCGCCAGAGCGGCCGCGACGCCCTGGGCATCGGCGATGCCGCCGGCGGCGATGACCGGCACCCGGACAGCTCGCACCACCTGCGGCAGCAACGCAAAGGTACCAACCTGCATGGTCGGGTCGTCGGATAGGAACATACCGCGGTGGCCGCCGGCTTCTGCGCCTTGGGCAATAATGGCATTGGCGCCGTGGGCTTCCAGCCAGCGTGCCTCGGCCACGGTGGTGGCCGAAGAGAACATTTTCGCGCCCCAGGCTTTTACCCGCGCCAGCAGTTCGGCCGACGGCAGGCCGAAATGAAAGCTCACTACCGCTGGCTTGAACGCGGCCAGCAGTTCGGCGGCTTCGGCATTGAACGGTGTACGTCCCGGTCCGCTCAGGATCGACGCTACGTCGACGTCCAGCTCCTGATAATACGGCGCCAGCGCCGCCCGCCAGGCGGCCTCGCGTTGTTCATCGGCCGTCGGTGGGGTATGGCAGAAGAAATTCACATTAAAGGGTTTGTCCGTCTGCGCCTTGAGCGTCGCCAGCTCCTGGCGCAGGGCGTCCAGACTGAGCGTGGCGCAGGGTAGCGAGCCCAGACAGCCGGCGTTGGACACGGCCGCCGCCAGCGCACCGCCTTGTACCCCCGCCATCGGCGCCTGCACGATGGGCAGTTCGATACCGAGAAGCTGTTGTAGGGTCATGGCTTAGAGCCCCTGTTACTGCGACAGTGCGCGGCGGAGGTGGAATCGCCAGCGTCGCAGAGGCGGCAATCCAGTGGCTGTCCCAGCATACCGGCGCGGCCGGCTTCGCTGGTGGTCCAAGGCCGCATGAACCATGGCGGCTTGTGGCGCACGTGCTGGTTATGGCCATATGCCAGCTCAGCGACCCAGTAGCCCTCTTCGTCCTGATGATAGCCGACGATAGCTTGCTTCATGGCGCTGGTGCGTCAGAGCTGCCGCTCAGGTCTGGCACCAGCTCCCAGCAGCGGTCGTTCCGTACGAAACCATGCTTCGCATAGTAGTCTGCCGCGGCCGGCGCGCTGATCAGCCTGATCTTGCAACGCGGTCCGAGCAGCCGCTGGGTGTGCCGGGTCAGGTCGCGGTCGATGCCAGCACGTTGATACGCCACGTCCACCGCTAGATCGGAGATGAAACAGGCGTAGTGGAAGTCGGTCAGCGACCCGGCCACGCCAACCAGCCGATCACCATCCCAGGCCGTCACCAGCAGGCTGGCGTTATGCAGCATGCTGTCCAGACACTGGCGATCCCAGATAGGGCGGCGTTCCGCCAGCATCGAGCGGGTGAGCACTTCGATGAATTGCTCGGTGCTGATCGTGGCGTCTGTCTTGAAGTCAATACCCATCGGTCTTCGCTGTCTTGCACGTGGTTGCGGGGCGTCTGCTTGAGCTCAAAGCCGCGCAGGATTACATCGCCGATCAGGGCGAACACAAAGAACACCAGCAGCATCCAGGCAAGGCCCTGTAGGGCTTCGATGATAGTCCGATAAACCTCCAGTACCCAGCGTCCAGATGCGGGCACCGCCAGAGATGCCGACTACCTGCCCACCCCGCAGGGGGGCTGCGCTGGCAAAGATGGTTGCGGTGAGGCGTAATCGAAGGATCGACGGTCATCAGAACCGGCACGTCGGCAACTAGCGCCAAATCGATCCAGACACAGCCGACTTTCTTGGTGGAGAATAACGAATGGCTAATAGTCGGAGGCCGACGGGACGATGAGTGAAGGTCGGATAAGGCGGGTGGCCGGCGCCTGCATGATGGCGTTGGCGGCGCTGGTAGCAGCGCCGCCGCTGACGCGTGCTGCCGAAACGTCCACCCTCACCGTGGTCAGCTCCTTTCCGCCGTCGCTGTATGAACCTTTTCGCGCGGCCTTCGAGGCTGCACATCCGCAGTGGCGGCTGCGCATCATCAACCGCAAGACCAGCTCGGCGATCGACTATGTCCAGAGTGGTCGGGACGGTCAGCTGGATGTGTTCTGGGCGTCGGCGCCGGATGCCTTCGAGGTGCTGAAAGCGTCCGGGCATTTGGCGCCGATCGCGGCCGGTCGGCTCGATGCCCCGCGCCAGATCGGTGGCTTCCCGCTCAACGACGCGGACGGCATGTACCTCGGCTTTGCGCTATCCGGCTATGGCCTGTTCTGGAACCAAGCCTACTTCGATCGCCATGGGCTGCCGCCACCACGGGACTGGCGCGACCTGGCCGACCCGGTATATGCGCGCCACATCGCCATGAGTCCACCGTCCCGCTCTGGCACCATGCATCTGATGGTGGAAGCACTGCTGCAGAGCGTGGGCTGGGAGCGGGGCTGGGCGCTGCTGCAGGAGATCGGCGGCAACGTGGCGACCTTCACCGCCCGCAGCTTTAGCGTAGTCGAGGGCGTTGCCCGACAGCGGTTTGGGCTGGGGGTGACCATCGATTTTCTTGGGCTCTCCTATAGTCCGAAGTATCCCAACACTCGCTTTGTCTATCCACGCGGCAGTCTCTTCCTGCCTGCCAGCGTAGCAGTGCTGAAAGACGCGCCCAACCGAGCGGCGGCCGAGGCCTTTGTCGGGTTCCTGCTGTCGGCGCGCGGCCAGGAGCTGCTGCTGCACCCGGATATCCTGCGTATGCCGATCAGCCAAAGCGCTTATGCACAGGCCGCAGCCGGCTACCCCAATCCCTACCAGCTGGCGGATCCAGGCGGCGCTGGCTTTGACAGCGCTTTGTCCAGCCGCCGCTACAAGATGGTCAACGTCCTTTTCGACCACTTGATCACCTACCGCTTGCCGCTGCTGCAGGAGGTCTGGCAGCGCATCCACGCCGGTGAGGCGGCGCTGCGGGAGCGTGCGCAGCCGGAGGCGGCCGCACTGCTGCTGCAGGCGCGCCAGCTCGCCACCGCCATGCCGCTCACCGCGGCCGAAGCCGAAGCGGCGGAGCTGGCAGCGAAGCTGGGGCATGCTGCACAGAGTACGGCGCTGGCGTCATCGCAGGTCGAACTGGACGCGCAGCTAGGCCGGTTCGCCGTTGAGCATCTCGAGCAGGCACGGCACTTGGCCGATCTGGCGCTGGAGCGGCTGAGCGTTCCGGCGGCTGCCGCTGCGCTGCGGCAGTGAGCGCAATGCGGCGACGGTTCGGCATTCGCACCCGGCTGTTTCTGGCATTCGGCTCGGTGGCGGCCACGACAGTGTTTGCCTGCGCCGCCGCCTGGCTCTCCTATGCCCGCCTGGGCGGCTCGCTGGCGGAGATGAGCGGCGCGCATATGCCGGCGCTGGAGTTGGCCACCCGGCTGGCCGAGGAGGGCGGCGCAACCCGCGCCCTGGCGCCGCTGCTGGTATCGGCCGAGACTGAGGCAGGCTATCAAGTCGCGCGCGCCGACCTGGAGCGTCGCTTGGCGGCGATGCGCCTGCTGCTGCAGCGCATCGCGCTCAGCGAAGTCGACGCGTTGCACCATCCCGAGCTGACAGCGCTGGTCGACGCCATCGAAGCCAATTTCGCCGACCTTGACCAGAACGTGCGTCAGCGCTTCGAGCTGACCCAACAGAACCGGAATGCCATGGCGCGGTTGCGCTGGCTGCAGGCGGATTTTCTGGATGAGGCTGAGCCCCTGGTCGAGGATGCGCGCTTCAACATCCGCGTTGCGATGGATGAGCTGGAGCAGGGGGCTCCCGCCACCACGGCGGTACGCTTGCGTGAGGAGATGGGCAAGGCCGAGGCCGTGCTGATCGCCAATGCCAATGCCAACCTTCTATTTGGTCTGTTGCCGCGGATCGCGACTCTGGCTTCGGTGGTCGATCTGCAAACGACCAGTTTCTTCCTCACTGAGATGGCTGACTTGCTGGAGCACAACAGCGCGGCCCTGCAAGTCTGGCCGGACATGGTGACGCTGCGCCAGTTGACGGCGCAACTGCTCGATCTGGCCTCGACCGAATACGGACTGCCGGCTCTGCGACAGGAGGAGATCAGTACGCTGCAGCGCGGGCGGGCGTTGCTGGAGCAGAACCAGGCGTTGGTGAATCGCCTGAACGGGGTGATCGCCGAGCGGATCAGCATGGTCAGTGGCGCTGCCACCGCCGCGGCCGAGCGCTCGGCGGTGGCAATCGTCCAGGGCCGGCAGTTGCTGCTGCTGCTTGCCGCTGCCAGCCTGGCGGTGGCGCTGGCGGTTGCCTGGTTCTACGTGCATCGCAACCTGCTGCGCCGGCTGACTGCCCTGGGCAGTACCGCCCGCGCCATCGCCGCCGGGGATCTGCGCGCGCCGGTGCCGATGAGCGGCAACGATGA
>DASULL010000413.1:0-7642 GCA_036278215.1 Gammaproteobacteria bacterium
GAATGTCGGCGAACAGCTCCGCCATCTCCTCGGGGGTGCGCAGGTACTGCTCATCCGAGTAACGCCGGGGCCGGCGCGGATCGTCCAGGACACGGCCGTCGTGGATGCAGACACGCACCTCGTGCGCATCGAAGTCCTCGCGCTGGAGAAAGCGCACATCGTTGGTGGCAACGACGGCTGTATCGTGGCGCTCGGCCAGCGCAACCGCCGCATGCAAGTACTGCTCGTCGCCGGGGCGGCCGGTGCGCTGCAGTTCGAGGTAATAGTTGTCGCCGAACAGCTGCCGCCAGAACTCCAGCTTGCGGGCCGCGCCCTCCTCGTCGCCAGCCAGCAGGGCCCGGCCGACATCGCCCTCGCGCCCACCGGACAGGGCAATCAGGCCGGCATGATCGGCCGCGATCCAGTCGCGCTGGATCACCGGCTGACCGCTCTGCTGGCCCTCGCCGTAACTGCGGCTCAGCAATCTGCTCAGGCAGCGGTAGCCGTCGAGATCCTGGCACAACAGCACCAACCGGCCGTACTGCTCCGGCGCTTCCGTATCCTCGACCAGCACATCCGCGCCAATAATCGGTTTGATCCCGGCCGCCAGCGCCGCCCGGTAAAACTTCACCATGGCGAACAGGTTGCCCTGGTCGGTGACGGCGACAGCGGGCATGCCGGCTGCGGCACAGGCCTTCACCAGAGGCTTGATGCGGATAATACCGTCGGACAGCGAGTACTCGGTGTGGACTCGCAGATGGACGAAACCGACGCTCATATCGTGTTGTTCTCGATCAGCAGATCGCGGACTGGCCGGAACGACCGCCGATGGATCGGCGATGGGCCCAGCGCGCGCAGAGCGGCAAGATGCTCAGCCGTGCCATAGCCTTTGTGCTTGGCAAAAGCATAGCCGGGATAACGCCGATCGAGCAGGACCATTTCCTCATCGCGGGCATGTTTGGCCAGGATGGACGCGGCGCTGATCGCCGGCACCAGCCGATCGCCCTCCACCACCGACTGTGCCGGGCATGGCAGTGCCGGGCAGTGACTGCCGTCGATCAACGCCTGCTGCGGCGCCACCCCCAGCGCCACCACCGCCCGCTGCATCGCCAGCAGGGTTGCCTGCAGGATGTTCAGCCGATCGATCTCATCCACCTCGGCTCTGGCAATCGCCCAGGCGACACAGCCGCTCTGGATCTGTGCAAACAGCCGGGCGCGGCTGCCCGCGCTCAACCGCTTGGAGTCGTCCAATCCCAAGATCGGCCGCTCCGGATCGAGAATAACGGCGGCGGCGAACACCGGCCCAGCCAATGGGCCACGGCCGGCCTCGTCGACTCCGGCGATCATCAGGCTGGTCGATCCATCCAGTCCGAGCGGTAATTGGGTCAACGCAGACACTGCAGTACGGCCTCCGCCGCCCGGGCGCTGGCGTCGCAGCGCAGCTGCCGGTGCAAATCGGTAAACTGGGCCTCGAGGCGGGTCCGGCCTGGTGCATCATCCAATTGAGCGAGCACGGCAGCCGCCAGCCGCTCCGGCGTTGCCTCAGCCTGGATGAACTCGGGCACCACTGGCTCGGCAGCCAGCAAATTGGGCAGAGCGAAGTTGCGGGTCTTGATCAGCCGCAGCGCCTGCACCAACCACGCTGTCATCGGCGCGACCCGATAAGCCACCACCATGGGCCGCTTCAGCAGCATTCCTTCCAGCGTGGCAGTACCAGAGGCGAGCAGCACGCAATCGGCCGCCCCCATCACCGCCTCGGATTGCCCGTCCACCAACGTGACCTGCTCCGCCGCGCCGGCTGCTTCCAATGCTGCAGCGAACTGTGCGCGCCGCTCCTGGTTCACCATGGGCGCGACGAAAACGCAATCCGGCCGCTGGGTCTGGATCAAGCCGATCGTGCTGGCGAACAAAGGACCAAGCTGGGCCAGCTCGCCGCCACGGCTGCCTGGCAGCAGCGCCACCACGGTCGCGGCCGGATCGATTCCCAGCTGCGCTCGGTAGCCGGCGCTATCGACCTGCAGCGGCAGGCGATCGGCCGCCGGGTGGCCAACATAGGCCGCTGCCATGCCTTGTTGTTCGTAAAACCTGCTCTCGAAGGGAAACAGTGTCAGCACGAGGTCGACCGACTGCTTGATGCCCTTCAGCCGCCCCTGCCGCCAAGCCCATACGGTAGGGCTGACGTACTGCACCGTGCGCACTCCGCCCTGGCGCAGCCGCCGCGACAGGCCGAGATTGAAGTCGGGAGAATCGATGCCGATGAACACATCCGGCGGATCTGCCAGATAGCGCTTGCACAGGGCACTGCGGATCGAGAGCAGACGCGGCAGATGCTGCAGCACCTCGACCAGCCCCATCACCGACAGCGCTTCCAACGGGTACAGGCTGTCGAAGCCCTCCGCCAGCATGCGCGGCCCGCCGATGCCCTCGAACTCGGCGTCGGGCTGCCGCGCCCTGAGTTCTCTGATGAGGCCGGCACCCAGCAGATCCCCGGAGGTTTCGCCAGCGACGATCGCGATACGCATGATGAACTGCCGCAGTTAGTGGTCCGCCAAGGACCGCGGGCTCCATTGGAGCCCGCCATACCAAACGATGAGCCTAAGAGCCTTCCCCGGCTCTTAGCGAATAATGCCCCGCTCGCTCTTGTCGAGGAAAGCGGTTAACAGCGCCACGTCCGGCACCGTCTTGGCCTGCTCGTTCAAGATCGCACGCGCTTCTTCGAAGCGCAGACCGGACCGATACAGGGTCCGATAGGCCCGCCGCATTTCACGAATCTGCTCGGCCGTACGGCCGTGACGCCGCATCCCTTCGCTGTTGATCGCATGGGGCGACGCCATCTGGCCACGCACCATCACGAACGGCGGCACATCCTGATTGATGTGGCTGCCGAAGGCGGCAAAGCTGTACGCGCCGAGCCGGCAGAATTGATGCACCAGGGCAAAGCCGCCAAGGATGACGAAATCATCCACCTCGACATGACCCGCCAGCGAGGCATTGTTGGCGAAAATGGTCGAATTGCCGATGATGCAGTCGTGCGCGATATGGCAGTAGGCCATGATCCAGTTGTCATGGCCGATACGAGTCACACCCCCGCCCTGCACCGTGCCGCGGTTGATCGTGCACGACTCACGGATCAGGTTGCGGTCACCGATTTCGAGCAACGTAGGCTCGCCCTTGTACTTCTTATCCTGCGGGTCTTCACCGATCGAAGCGAACTGAAAGATCCGGTTACCACGGCCGATGCGGGTCGGACCGCGAATCACCACGTGCGGACCAACCCAGCTGTCGTCACCGATCTCGACCCCCGGACCAATGATCGAGTAGGCGCCTATCGTGACATTCGTTCCCAGCTTGGCGGCGGGATCGACAATCGCAGTTGGATCGATCACTGGTCGTCGTTCCTCATGGCACAGCGGACCTCGCATTCCGCCACCAACTGGCCATCGACCAGCGCCCGCGCCTCGAACATCCAGATGCCGCGCATCAGGCGCTTGAGCCGCACCTCCAGCCGCAGTTGATCACCTGGCACCACCGGCCGCTTGAAGCGGCAGTTATCGACCGAAACCAGCACGAAAATCCCATTCGGAATCTCCGGGTCGGTTTGCGCGTGGGTCCGAAACGCGAGCACGCCGCAAGCCTGCGCCATCGACTCGATGATCAGCACCCCCGGCATGATTGGTTCCTGCGGGAAGTGACCGGTGAAGAACGGCTCGTTGATCGTGACGTTCTTAATGCCGACTGCGTATTCCCCCGGAACACACTCGACCACGCGGTCGATCAGCAGGAACGGGTAGCGGTGCGGCAACAGCTCCGCGATCTGTTTTATATCCATTACATCTCCGTATTCTCTCGCGGAGTTCATTGTTGTTTACCCAACTGTGTTTTCATGTCGGCCAACTCCGCCTCGAGGTCGCGCAGGCGACGGTACATAGCATCCAGCTGTCCAGACCGGACGGTATTCTTACGCCACTCTTGGTAGGGCTGCATCAATGGGCTGGCGGAGTAGACGCCAGGTTCGCGGATGCTGCGCGAGACACCGGTCATGCCGGTGATAGTAACGTTGTCGGCGATGGTCAGGTGTCCAGCAATAGCCGATGACCCCCCGATCATGCAGCGCCGGCCGATGGTGCTGCTACCGGCGAACGCGGTCAACCCGGCAACCGCAGTCTGCGCGCTGATGTGGACGTTGTGCCCGACCTGAACCAAGTTATCGATCTTGACACCATCTTCGATCACGGTGTCGCCGAGGGCGCCCCGGTCGATGCAAGTGTTGGCACCGATTTCAACGTCATCGCCAATGCGCACGCCACCTGACTGCGGCACTTTGACCCAGGTGCCGCGATCGTTGGCGAAGCCGAAACCGTCCGCGCCGAGCACCGCACCGCTGTGTACGATCGCCCGCGCGCCGAGCACTACCGCCGTGGCAATAGTGACGTTGGCAGCGATGCGGCTGTCCGCGCCGATGACCGCATGGCTGCCGATAAACGTGCCGGCACCAACGCTGACCCCCCGATCGAGGCGGGCGTGCGCTTCGATCACTACATGCGGCCCGATGCTGACATCGTCGGCGAGCTGGGCCAGCGGATCGACTACGGCCGTCTCATGGACACCCGGCACCGGCGGCTCGCTTACCACCAGCATCTGCGCGATCCGCGCAAACACCAGATACGGATTGGACGCCAGCAGCGCTGCCGTCGGGCAGGCCGTCCTGTCGTCCGGCGAAAGCACGACCACCGTTGCGCCGGTGTTAGCTAGAAAGCGCCGATAGCGTGGATTGGCGAGAAAGCTCACCGCGCCAGCTCCCGCCTGCTCCAGCGTCGCTACATGATCCACCACCAGCGCCGGATCGCCGATCAACTCGGCCCCGGTACGCTGGGCGAGTTCCCCCAGGGTAATACCAATCCGCTTAGTCACCGCCGCCCCCGACCGATGCTGCTTATCACCAGGTTGTTATTTCTTCTGTCCAGCGCGGGCTTCCTGCTGAAGCCGATCGAGAACTCTGCTGGTGATATCGATCTTTTCGCTGACGTACATGACGCCGTCAATCAGGATCAGGTCGAAATTCTCCGCCTTGGCCAGTTCCTGTACGGTTTCGCTGACCCGCCGCTGGAATTTCCCCAGCTCTTCGTTGCGACGGATGTTGACGTCTTCCCGCAACTCGTCGTACATGCGACGGACTTCTCGCTCGCGCGCCCGCAGATCACGCTCGGCACGGGCCCGTTCAGCCTCCTTCATGACGGCGGCATCGCGATTTAGTTTTTCTTCAAGCTGCTTCAGGTCCTTCTGCATCGCCGCGATTTCCTGCTCACGCGGTTCGAATTCGCGCTTGAGCCGGTCGTTCGCCGTCTTCGCCTGCGGCGCCTCGGCAGAGATGCGTCCCAGGTTGACGAAACCGATCTTAATCTCGGCGGCGGCCACGCTGGTGGCGGCAAGACCGGCTGCCAGGAAAAGCCCCTGCAAGGTCTTTTTCAAAATATTCTCTCCGTGCAACAGAAGCTAAAAAAGTGAGCCCAATGAGAATTGGAATACCTGGGTTCTATCACCGGGCTGGTCATTTAACGGCTCCGCCAGACTGAATGTCAACGCGCCCAGCGGCGACAGCCAGGTCAGCCCCACGCCGGCAGCGTAACGCAGTTCCCCCAAGTCTATCTTGTCGTGGACGTCGTAGACGCTACCTCCGTCAAGGAACGCCACCATCCTAAGCGATTCCGCTTCGACGAATGGCAGCGGGAAAATCAGCTCCGTTCCACCGACGATCCGGGCATTGCCGCCCTTGGGGTCGCCGCGCTCATCGCGTGGGCCCAGCGAGTTGCTGCGATAACCGCGCACCGACGAGATGCCGCCGGCATAGAAATTCTCGAAGAACGGCAGCCGCGAATTACTGCCGTAGCCATCGCCGTAGCCAAGACCCAGGTTCAGGCTAAAGGTAAGGTAGCGAGCCAGCGGCCAGTAGCGGCGATGGCTGTAGTGGATCTTGTAGAACTCCAGGTCGCTGCCCGGCAGCGCCACCTCACCGCTGATCTGTTGCCGGCCGCCGCTGGTCGGGAAAATGGCCCGGTCGCGCGAATCCCGCACCCAGCCAAGCGTGCCTTTGATGAAGCTGAAACTGTCACCATTGGCGTCGACGAACTCGTGAAGGTATTGGGCCGCCCGCGAACCGAGGGTGAGTTCCAGCTTCTCGAAGGCCAGCCCGAACTGAATCGAGTCTTCTTCATTCAACGGCACACTGAAGCCTACTCCAAGATTCAGCGCCGAGGTGTCGTAGTCGGTCAGATCGGCGCGGGCAGCGTTGGTTTCTCTATAGGTGGCGTTGAATGAGCGGGAGATACCGGATGGCGTGTAATAACGATCCAGGTAGGTCAGGCTGTAGATCGTGTTGACACTGCTGTTATTGAACGACAGGCCGATCCGATCGCCGCTGCCCAGCACGTTATCCTGCTGCAGCGAGAGGTTGAACATCACGCCCTGCGACTGGCCGTAGCCGACACCAGCCTGAACGCTACCGGAGAGGCGCTCCTTGACGGTCACATCGACATCGACCTGGTCGGCTTCACCCGGCACCTGCGGAGTCTCGATGTTGACGTCCTCGAAGAAGCCGAGCCGCTGCAAGCGCTGGCGCGAGCGCTGCAAAGCGGCCGTCGACAGCCAGGCTCCCTCCATCTGCCGCAGCTCCCGCCGAACCACCTCGTCGCGGGTGCGTTCGTTGCCGAACACATTGATCCGCCGCACCAGCACCCGCTTCCCGGGGTCGACGAAATAAGTCAGCTTGACGGTATGCTGCTCGTCGTTGAGTTCCGGCACGACGTTGATGTTGGCGAACGCATAGCCTTCCTCGCCCAGCCGGTCGCGAATCCGGTTAACCGACTCAGTGATATCCTTGCGCGCGTAGGTGTCGCCCTTGGCGCCGACGATCAACGGCCGCAGTGCGGCCTCGCCGACCACTAAATCGCCGGCCAAGCCGATGTCGCCGATTTGATAGCGCTCGCCTTCGGCCAGGTTGACGGTGATATAGATGCCCTGCCGGTCAGGCGTGATCGATACCTGCGTCGAGGTAATGGTGAAGTTGATGTAGCCTTGGTTCTGGTAGAACGACTGGATCCGCTCGAGGTCGGCCGAGAGTTTCTCCCGGGCGTACTGGTCACGGCTCGACAGGAAGTGGTACCAACGCTTCGGCCCAAGCTCGAATAGCTTCCTGAGGCGGGATTCCGAGTAGGTTTTGTTGCCGACGAAAAAGATCTCGCGGATACGCGCCGGCTTGCTCTCGTTAATGTCGATACGCACCCCGACCCGGTTGCGCGGCAGCGGCGATACCGTGCTGGAGACGCGGGTATCGTATTGCCCGCGGCTCTCGTACAGCCGGCGCAGTTCGCGCTCCACATCGCTCAGCACGAAGCGATTGAACACCTGCCCCTCAGCAAAGCCAACATCGGCCAGCGACTTCAGCAGATCATCGGATGGAATGGCTTTGTTGCCCCGGACATCGATGCTGGCGATGGACGGGCGCTCCACTACTTCCACCAACAGCACGTTGCCATCGCGGCCGATCTGCACATCCTGGAAAAACCCGGTTTTGTACAGACTGCGTATCGCCTCGGCGATGCGGGCATCTTCGACTGTCTCGCCGATGCGGATCGGCAGGTAGTTCAAAACCGTGCCGACCGGAACC
>DASULL010000414.1:0-4303 GCA_036278215.1 Gammaproteobacteria bacterium
AGTCAGGTTGTACTGCCCTTTCAGAACTCCCCCGGCATCGTAAATCCGCAGCGTGCTGTCGCCGGTATAAGGCCAGGGCAAGGTGGCGTCGGAAGCAACCAGTACGGCAACGCTTTCGCCGTAACGAGAGTCGGTAAAGGACTGTAGGCCGGTGACTCCATAACTAACGTCGGCCCCGGTAAATCGGCCCAAATAGGCACCGGCGGGACTGTACATGTTGATCCGCGTATTACTGGTATCGCTGACCAGCAGGCGGTTGCTGCCGTGCAGATAAGTCATGCCACCTACAGCATGCAGCTGACCGGCCAGCGTCCGCGGATGCCCCCAGAATTCATGGGCCGCCACCCCACCGACGCCCTTGGAGACCGAGCAGCGCAGCAAGCTCGTGCCGCTGGAATTAGCCCAGCATTTTTTGATCCGGTGATTCCCGGTATCGCTGACTAGCATCACCTGAGCGTTCTGATAGTAGTAACCCCATGCCCAGATGTTCTCGCGGTAGAGACTGCCGTCTGCAAGCACCAGAGGAACCACGTCGTTGGGCAGCAGAAAGGCGGCATCCTCGGTAGCCGCGGTAGCCGGAGTTCGCATTTCCACCTGATGCGCCCCCAGCCGACCATAAGCCCACTGGGCCTGGGCGTCCGCTTGCCGGCTGGTGCGATAGCTCACCGACTCTGGCGCACCGCTGCTTGCCAAGTTGGGGAACTTGAGCACGCGGCCGTTGAAGCTGTCTGCTACATACAGGTTGCCGGCAGCGTCGGTACGGACGCCGCGCGGCCGCTTCAGGTGATCGGCTTGGCCGCTCAGCTGAAATCGGCCGAGCATGTCGTACAGCGCCAGACGACCGGTCTGCGGATCGACCCGGAAAATCTTCAGGCGATTGTTGCCGTTGTCGGCGACGTATAGGTAGGTTGCACCGCTGCCGGCATCGCGGAAATAGGTCATGCCCTGCGGCACTCGAAAGCCATCGCGCTTTTCCGGAGCGCTGGCGTAATCCTCGTAGTGAGTCGAATTATCGCCGTAATTACGATCGACACCGCGAATGATGGGGCCAGCCTGCAGTGGCGCTCCGACGGCATCCTGCCAACCGTGGGTTTCGATCAGCGTGACGGCATAGGCAGCGTCCGGATTGATCCGGAATGCCTTTATCCGGTGATTGAACTCGTCCGAAACATAGATAAAGCCCTGCGGGGTAACCACCATGTTGCGGGGCAGACGAAGATCTTCACCGCCGCCATTGCCCGGCTGGCCAAACGAGGTGACGTAGTAAAATTTGTCGGGATTGGTCGGGTCGGTGCGAAAGAAGTGAATCCGATGTACCGCTACATCGTTCACGTACAAACCGGCCAAGCGCTGATCGACCGCTTCGCTAGCGGAGAGAAAAGCAATGCCCAACGGCGCCTTGATCTGCGGCACCATCGCTGCCGGACTGTCCGGCGCCAGCAACTGGTCGGCGTCGTTCAACTCGCCGATCAGGCGGCCGGCCAGATCCAGCACCCGAATTCGGTAAGCTCCCATGTCCGCCACATAGACCCGGCCAGCCGTGGAGCCCTGTTTGATGCTGTCGCGATCGTAGGTAACCGTGGTCGGCGAGCTGAATTGGTAACGCTGGTGCAGCGGCTGCGCCGCCAACTCGGCGGAACGATCCTCATCGGCGAAGGTGGTGAAAGCCAGGGCCGACGATACTGAAGCCACCAGGGGCAGGGCCAGGAACATCGTTAGCAACGATCGTTTTGCACGCATGACCACTCCTCCAGCTATTGTTTTTACCTTGTCAGCCGACGGGGCGGCCGAGGAACTCGGCCATGCCCGCCTGGGCTTCAGCGGTGACGATCTGCTCGAGAAAACTCCGGTACTCGGCCTCCAACGCCGCCGCCACGGCAGCGGCATTGGGTCGCATCAGGGACAAAGTACGGGCAATGCTGCCGGCCTTCTTGCCGGCGATGGCGGCGGCCAGCGCTTCGATGCGCGGCATCAGTTCCGCCTGCTCGACTAGCTGCTGAACCAAGCCATAGGACAAGGCTTCTTCGGCCGTGATGGTGCGGTTCAACAGCTGGATTTCCAGCGCCCGCGCCCGGCCGATGCGCTCGGGCAGCAGCGCGGTCCAGCCGCCATCCGGGCTGAACCCGACATCGGCATACCAGGGGGCGAAGCGCGCCGGCGGCGCCGCCACCGCCATATCGCAGCCCAGCACCAGACCTAGCGAGCCGCCCGTCACCAGGCCATGGACGGCTGCGATCGATGGAGACGGAAAGCGCAGCAGATCGACAATGACTTGATTGAGCAGACCAACCACGGTCGCCGCATAAGCTCTGCGCGCGGCGCCGGTAACCTCGAAAAAGGCCCGGACATCGCCGCCAGTGGAGAAAGAACGCCCGTTAGCGGACAGCACCAGCACCGCCGGCGCGGCGGCCGCGGCGTCCTGCAGCGCAGCGCGCAATGCCGTCAGCAGCTCCGGTACCAAGGCATTGTGGCGCTCGGGGCGGTTAAGCACGACATGGCTTATGCCGTTCACGCAACGATGCCGGACCAGTTCGCTGCTCATCGCTCCCCTCCCGCAGCCAGACCGTTGCGCATCAGATCCGCCGCCGTCGCGACCACTTCGTCGAAGGGAATATCGCGCTGCCAGAGCGCATAACGCATTCCCAGAAAATGCCCCATCCCCATTAGCGCCCAGGCCCGCACCCGGCTGTCGCCGGGAGCAATCTCGCCACGTACCTCCGCTTGCCGCAGCAGGCGCTCGTAGGCTGTGCCGAAAGTCTCGTAATACTCCCGGTAAATCGACTCATCGACGAACAGCGCTTCCTGCAGAATGCGGTAGAGATTCTTGTTCGCGGCGACGAAATCGAGAAAAGCCCGCAGCCCCCGCTCCTCCGCCTCCAGCCGGTCGCTGCTGCCGGCAACCCGCTCGGCGACGAATCTGCGGAGGTCGCGCCCCAACTGCCGGACCAGTTCTCGCAGGGTCGCCTCCTTGCTGGGGAAATGACAGTAGAAGGTGCCCTGGGCAATTCCCGCGCCACGGGTAATGTCGACGATCCCGGCGCCGTGGAACCCCAGCCGGCCGAAAGCCTCCTCGGCCGACTTCAAAATGCGCCTTCGGGTGCGTTCGCCGCGCGGCGTCTTCGCCACTGCAGCGACGGTGGCCGGCTCTTTTTTCATCGGGCGCTACCATAAATATGAATACCGATTCGGTTTTCATTAAGCATAGACCCGCTTGGCAGGCCGTCAACACGGCTGCCGTAGAAAGTTTTTTCTGCCCGGTATTGGGCGGGAAGGATTGGATCAAAGCTGGCAGGAGTGGAAAAACCCCTGCCTTATCGCCGCGGCCGAGCCAAAGAAGGCGATAGCGGGCATTGGCCGGGTTCTGCCCCGGCCGGCGAGCAAAAACGGGCGGCTAGCGGCGTCAGAAAATCTCGGTGAACATCCGCAGCGAGATGAGCAGCAGGAACACGCCGAAAATCTGTTTGAGCCGCTGTCCCGGCAGCATATGGGCGAGCCGGGCTCCCAGTGGCGCGAACAGCGTGCCGGCCACCGCCAGGCCGATGAAGGCCGGCAGGTATACATACCCGAGGCTCCACTCCGGCAGCTGCGGGTTGCCCAGGCCGGTAGCGATATAGCCGATAGTACCGGCCAGCGCGATCGGCAAGCCGACCGCTGCCGAGGTCGCTACCGCCTGGGTAATCAGGACATTGCACCAGATTAGAAAAGGCACCGTCAGGGAACCGCCGCCGATCCCGACCAGGGCCGACATTCCGCCGATCACGCCGCCGGCACCGGCCAAGCCCGCTCGCCCCGGCACCACCCGGTGCGGTTTGGGTTGCCGGGCGGTAAGCAACTGCAGACCGACCAAGACCAGGAAGCAGGCGAAGATCAGCGCCAGCGCCAGTGAGGTCAGCCGGCTGGCAAACCACGCGCCCACCCAGGCGCCGAGCACGACCCCCGGCATCAGCGCTCGGAAGATATCCCAGCGTACCGCGCCGCGTTTCTGGTGAGCCCGTACCGAGGAAATGGCGTTCAGCACGATCACCGCCAGCGAGGTACCAAGAGCCATGTGCATCCACAACTCCTCGGGGATCCCGCTGTGCCGGAACAGCACCAGCAACACCGGCACCAGGATAGTGCCGCCGCCAACCCCGAACAGCCCCGCAAGCAAACCGGCGGTAGCTCCCCCCAGCAGATAAAACAGCAGGTCTTGTAACATGTCTTCTTGTCCGTTGCGGTGGCGCCCTGATCGCGCAGCAGCACATGCTCCGGCATCACCGGCGCTGAAGCAAGCGGCGGCTATCATCGACAGAACCGGCGCCGC
>DASULL010000415.1:0-25912 GCA_036278215.1 Gammaproteobacteria bacterium
TTGCCGGAACGGCGTAATCGCCTATGCCCATGCCGGTGTGCAGCGGGTGGTTGCCGGGGAAGGCGCTCAACCCTTGCAGAGTGGTTGCCACCGGCGCGCCCAGCAGCTCGGCCAGCTGGATCAGTTCCCGCTGACTGTTCACCGAGCCCCAGCCGAGGAACAAGCCGGGCTGCCGGGCCTGGACCAGGGCGAGGGCCGCCTGCTTGATCAGGGTGCGGTCGATCTGCGGCGTCGGCGCTGGGCCGGGAAAGGGCGGCAGGTCGTCGACTTCGCCGAGGAAGTTGCCGATGTTGTAGGGCAGTTCGATGAAGACCGGCCCGGGCTCGCCGCTGGTGGCGAGGCGATAGGCCTCGTAGAAGGTGGGAATGACCTCGCGGTGCGACTCGATGCGGTAGCTCGCTTTGGTGATGGGCGAGAGCAGGGTGTGCTGATCCATCTCGTGCAGCTGGTAGCGATGGTTGCTCTCGGTATGGATGCCGCCGGAGATGATCAGCAGCGGAATGCCGGCCAACGATGCTTCGCCAATGCCGCTGGCGGCGTGAGTGACGCCGGCGGCCGGCACGATCAGGAGCGTGCCGATGCTGTCGCCGGTGCGGCTGACGGCATCGGCCATGAAGGCGCCGCCGCCTTCGTGCGCGACCAGGATCGGGCGGATGCTGGTCGAGGCGTTGAGCTCGTCGTAAAGCTCGGTGTTGTGCACCCCGGGGATGCCGAAGGTGTAACGCACGCCGAGTTGTTCGAGCGCAAAGCGCGCCAGCGAAGCCCCTGTTTTTCTCATTGCTTGCTCCCTCTCCCGTTGTACTTCAGGTCGGCGCGCGCCCGTTGGCGATGGCCTGCGCGGCGCGCCGGCCGTTGAATACGCAATTGGTAAGAAAAGTCCCCTCCAGCGAGCGAATGCCGGCGATGCCGCCACCGCCGAAGCCGGCCGCTTCGCCAGCGGCATACAGCCCGGGGATTGCCTGACCGCTGGCATCCAGTACCCGCGAATCCAGGTCGGTAAGCATTCCGCCCATGCTTTTACGGCTGATCAGCCGCTCGCGGATGGCGATCAAGGGCAGGGCTTTGCGGTCCACGATTTTCTGCAGGCGGCAGGTGCGCAGGCGATCGCCGCGCCATTGCCGCAGTTGCTTGAGGCGCTGCAGCTGATCGTCGTTATGCAGCGCCGGGCGGCGGCCGATCATGGCGTCATAGGCGTGGATGTCGTGGCGCATCCGCTCGAGGTCGATGCGCGGCTCGCCGGCCAGGGCGTCCATTTTAGCCGCCAGCTCCTCCAGGCTGGCGCCGCTGACCACATCGTCGCAGCGGTCCAGCAGCCAGCGGACCAGTTCTTTGTTGCCGGTTAGTGCCTGATAGATCACCCGGACGAATTTCCGGTCGCGGAACAGCGGATTGGTGTCGCTGCCGGAGATCGCCAGTTCCTTGATGGCGATGCGCCAGTTCATCACCTGCCAGCTGTACTGGTCGGGCAGGTTGCCGATGCGTTTGCACAGATCGTGGGTGTCGAAGCCGGTCACTAGCGGCCGCGGCCCGATCCGCCGGCCGCGGCTGTCCAGCCACAAGGCCGAGCGGGGTGGGATCAGGCTGAGGCCCTGCCGCGGATATTGCGGCTGCGGATGGGCGATGCCGGCGGCGTAATTCCACATCTGCTGGAGATTGACCACTTGGCCGCCGATGCTCTGCACTGTGTCGTGCAAGGCGCCGTCGGCGCTCGGGTGAGTGCCGCTGAGGAGATTTTGCGGCACCGGCCCGTAGATCGGATCCCAGTGCCGGCGCACCTTGTCCAGGTTGCCGTTGATGCCGCCGCTGCAAAGCACGGTATGTTCGGCCTGCACCTGAAACTCGCCGCTCGGGCTGGTGCCGTAGCAGCCGACCACGCGGCCGTCCTGCCGCTCCAGGCCGGTGACGCGGTGCTGGAACAAACAGGTCAGCAGATTTTGCCGCGGCTGCCCGAGCAGATGGCCGATCAAGGTTTGCACCACTCCTTGGCCGCAGCCCCAGGCGATGTGGTAGCGGGGCAGGGAGTTGCCGTCGCCGAAGTTGCCGCGCTCCACCCACTGCACCACCGGAAAAAAGCGGATCCCCAAGTTCCACAGCCAATCGTAGATGTCGGCCCGGCAGCGCTCGGCGTACGCCTGGGCCCAGCGCGGCCCCCAATCGTCGTCGTTCTTGAAGGCTGCCGCGCGGGTCCAATCAGCCAGCAGCAACTCCGGCGAGTCGTTGATGCCGTTGCGCTTCTGCTCGCGGGTATTGATCAGCAGCATGCCGCCGAACGCCTCGTTGGCCTGACCGCCAAAGCGCTCCCGGCCGCAGGCATCCAGCAGCAGCACCCGCCGGCCCCGCGCCAGCAGCTCGAGGGCAGTGCTCACTCCGGCCAGGCCGGCGCCGATTACCAGCGTTTCCGTCTGATACCGCTTTGTGTTCACCGCGCTGATTCCTCCGCTGTGGCGGCAGCAAGGCTGCTCAGTCAATTGAGACTACAGGGCGATCAGTCGCAAAACCTGACATATTGCGATAAGAACTTGACATTTCACGAATTGAATTCATGTTCAAAGCATGAGCGAACTTGCCCGCAGTGCTGTTTTCGTTGGTTTCGAAGGCCTGTGCCGGAAAAACGGCCTGAATCCGCTGGCACTGCTGCGCTATTGCGGCATAGATCCGTTGGTGCTGCGCCGCCTCGATCTGTATGTGCACTATGCGCGGGTTGCTCAGGTATTGACGCTGGCGGCGCAGATGTCGGGCAACTTCCAGTTCGGCCTGCACTTGAGCCAGCAGCGCGACTATCTGGTGTTCGGTCCATTCGGCCTGCTGCTGTCGCAGGCGGAGAGCTTTCCGGACGTTATCAAGATCACGCAGAAATACGCCCATCTGCATGCCCAGGGCATTGCCCTGACGATGGTGGAGCAGCCGCGGGATCTGGAGGTGCGTTATGCGGTCAGGCTGAGCGAGCCGGTCGATTTGCGGCAGTTGGTAGAGTTGGGCATGGGGGTTGCCTACCGCGCGGCCAGGGCTATTTTCAGCGAATCCTGGGTGCTGCGGCGGGTGTCTTTGCAGCATTCTTTACCAGCCGCCCGTCAGGCATACGAGGATTTCTTCCAGGCTCCTGTTCTATTCGGCCAGACGCATAATGCTTTTCATCTCGACCGGGCAATTTTGACCATGCGTCCCAGCGAGCAGCGGGCGCAATTGAAAACTCATCTGATCAACCAATACATCGACGATAGTGAGCATTCGTTGGATGTGGTTGCCCGCTGTACCTCCATCCTGCAATCGATCCTTCCCACCGGCGAAGCGACCCTGGCGGCGGTTGCCGGCTTGCTCGGTCTGCATCCGCGCCAACTGCAGAAGATTTTGCAGCGGCGGGGCAGTTCTTTTCGCCAGTTGCTGGACCAGGTCCGCTTTCAGGAAGCGCAGCAGCAGTTGCGCTACTCGCGGCTGCCGATCACGGAGCTGGCCTTGAACCTCGGCTATGCCGACGAGACGGCTTTTTCCAGAGCGTTTAAACGCTGGAGTGGCTGCGCCCCCAGGGAGTGGCGCCAGCGGCAGGCCTGATTGCTAGTCCGCCGCCATCCTGCTGGCGGGCTAGCGGCCTTGCTCTCGGCCCCTGGCGACGCTGTGAGTCGGCCTCCAGCGCGCGGTCATCGTGAGGAGGTTCATGCCCAGCGCGGCGGACCAAGCACCCGCGGAGAAGCGCGAAACCATCTTTCGGGTGCGCGATTTAACCAAGATTTATCGCGTCGGCGAGATCGAGGTACAGGCGCTGCGTGGTGTCGATCTCGAGCTCTACGCCGGTGAGTTCGTCGTGCTGCTGGGCGCGTCGGGCAGTGGCAAGTCGACCTTACTGAACATCCTCGGCGGCTTGGACGTGCCGACCAGCGGCACGATCCACTATCGCGATCGTGACTTGACCCGGGCCAGCGAGCGGGAGCTGACCGAGTACCGGCGGCACCATATCGGTTTTGTCTTCCAGTTTTACAACCTCATCCCCAGCCTGACCGCGCGCGAGAATGTGCAGGTGGTTACCGAATTGGCGCGGCAGCCGATGGCGCCGGAGGCCGCGCTGGCGGTGGTGGGGTTGGCCGAGCGGCTCGATCACTTTCCGTCGCAGCTTTCCGGCGGCGAGCAGCAGCGGGTGGCGATCGCCCGGGCGATCGCCAAGAATCCGGCAGTGCTGCTCTGCGACGAGCCCACAGGAGCGCTGGACTCCAGGACCGGGGTGGTGGTGCTGGAGGCGCTGGAACGGGCCAACCGGGAACTCGGCACCACAACGGTGGTGATCACCCATAACGCCGCCATCGCGGCAATGGCGGATCGGGTCATCTATCTGAGCGACGGCGACATCAGCGCTATCCGCCGCAACCCCGAGCGGCGCCCGCCGAGCAAGCTGAGCTGGTAACCCGATGCGAGCCTTGAACCGCAAACTGCTGCGCGACCTGATCAGGCTCCGGGGACAAGTGCTGGCGATCGCTCTGGTGCTGGCTGCCGGCGTCGCCGGCTTCATCGGCCTGGCCAGCGTGCTGGACTCGCTGCAGCTGACCCAGGCGCGTTTCTACGCCGACTACCGCTTCGCCGATGTCTTCGCCAGCTTGCGGCGGGCGCCGCTGGAGCTTGCCGACCGCATTCGCGCTATTCCCGGCGTGGCCGAGGTCGATGCCCGGGTAAACGGCGCGGCGCGGCTCAGTCTGCCGGACTTCCCGGAGCCGATCAGCGCCCAGCTGCTGTCGCTGCCGGCGCAGGAGGATACCGGGCTGAATCGGCTGTATTTGCGGGTCGGCCGCTTGCCGCTGGCTGACCGTGCCGACGAGGTGGTGGTTGGCGAGGCCTTCGCTGAGGCTCACCGGCTGCGCCCCGGCGCGCGGCTTACCGCCGTGCTCAATGGCCGGGAGCAGGCGCTGACGGTGGTCGGCATCGGCCTGTCGCCGGAGTTCGTGTATCAGATCGGGCCGGGCGAGATCGTGCCAGACTTTCGCACCTTCGCGGTGCTGTGGATGCAGCAGAAGCCGCTCGCCGCGGCGTTCGACCTCGAAGACGCCTTCAACGACGTGGTGCTGCGCCTAGCCGCCGGTGGCCGCGAGCAGGATGTCATCGACCGGCTCGATCAACTGCTGGCGCCGTATGGCGGGCGGGGCGCCTACGGCCGCGAGCTGCAGCTCTCGCACCGTTACCTGTCCCAGGAAATGGCCTCACTGGAGGTGACCATCACCACCGTGCCGCTGATTTTCCTCGCCGTTGCCGCCTTTCTGCTGAACATCGTCGTCAGCCGGCTGATCCGCAACCAGCGCGAGCAGATCGCCATCCTCAAGGCGTTTGGCTACGGCAATGCCGCGGTCGGGCGGCACTATCTGGCGCTGGTGTTAATGGTGGTGCTCCTCGGCGGGGTGCTCGGCATCGCCCTGGGGTTGTGGCTGGGGCAGGCGCTGAGCCAGTTGTACAGCGCCTTTTTTCGGTTTCCGTTTCTCGACTATCACCTGCGCCTCGCCACCGTGGCGATCAGCTTGGCGGTAACGGCGGGGGCGGTGGTCGCCGGCACGCTCGGTGCCGTCTGGCGGGCGGTCCGGCTGCCGCCCGCCGAAGCGATGCGGCCGGAGCCGCCGGCCAGTTATCGAGCGAGCCTGCTCGAGCGGCTCGGCTTCAAGCGGCTGCTCGATCAGCCCGACCGCATGATCGTCCGCCACCTGGAGCGGCAGCCGGTCAAGTCGCTGCTGTCCATTCTCGGTATCGCCTTTGCCGTGGCCATCATGATGGTCGGCCGGTTCAGCCAGGACGCCATCAACTACATCATGGACATCCAGTTCAAACTGGCGGCGCGCGAGGACTTCACGGTCAGCTTGGTGGAGCCGACTTCGCGGCCGGCGATTCATAGTCTGGCCGGTCTGTCTGGGGTCTGGTACGCCGAGCCTTTCCGCAGCGCGCCGGTGGAGCTGCGCAACGGGTACCGCAGTTTTCGCACCTCCCTGCAGGGCTACGTCGCAGAGCCGCAACTGCATCGGTTGCTGGATACCTCGTTGCAGCCGCTGCGGCTGCCGACGGAAGGCGTGCTGCTGACCGACTACCTGGGCAAACTGCTGGCCGTGCAGCCGGGCGACTGGCTGGAGGTGGAGGTCCTGGAAGGTGCGCGCCGTCGGGTGCGGGTGCCCGTTGCCGGCTTGGTGCATGAGTACATCGGCGTTGCCGCCTACATGGAGCTGGACGCGCTCAATCGCCTGCTCGGCGAGGGCGATGCCATCAACGGCGCTTTTCTCGCCATCGACTTGGCGGCATACACGTCGCTGCAGCGAGCGCTCGGCGATATGCCGCAGGTCGCAGCGGTGGGGCAGCGCGAGCAGGTGATGCGCAACTTCGACGCCACCATGGGCGAAGTGACCGGCCGGATGAATATCGTGGTCATGCTGCTGGCCGGCATCATCGCTTTCGGGATTGTCTACAACAGCGCGCGTATCGCTCTGGCGGAGCGGGCCTGGGAGCTGGCCAGCCTGCGTGTGCTCGGCTACAGCAAAGCCGAGGTGGCCTACATTCTGGTTGGCGAGCTGGCGCTGCTGACACTGGTGGCGATAGTGCCGGGGTTCTTTATCGGCAATGGGCTGTCGCGGCTGATCCTGCTGCGCTTCGAATCCGATCTTTACCGGCTGCCGGTCATGGTGGTGCCGGCAACCTATGCCATGGCCGCCGGTACCGTGCTGCTGGCGGCGCTGTTATCGGCGGCCTTGGTGGTTCGGCAACTGAATCGGTTGGACATGGTTTCGGCGCTGAAAGCGCGAGAATAGCAAGGGCCCGTTTATGTCTCGATTGAAGCGGCTGGGCCTCCTAGCGGTGGCGGCGGTTATCGTCGCGCTGTTCGTCTATGCGCTGCGGCCGCAACCGGTCATGGTCGACGTTGCCGTGGTAGGGCGTGCGCCGCTGGCGGTCGCTATCGAACAGCAGGGCATTGCCCGGGTGATCGATCGTTATCTGGTTTCGGCGCCGATTGCCGGTTATTTGCGGCGCATTCAACTGCGTGCCGGAGACTTGGTCGAGCGCGGCCAGCCGTTGGCGTGGATCGCACCGAGTCCGGCAACGCCGCTGGACCCTCGGGCGCGAGGGCAGGCCGAAGCGCAGGTTGGGCAGGCGCGCGCCGCTGTAGCCGCCGCCGAGGCACAGTGGCAGGCGAGCGAAGCCGCTGCCGCCCTGGCCGAGGCCGAGTACCAGCGGGCGCAGCGGCAGCGGCAGAATGGCGATATTTCCCAGGAGGCGTTCGAGCGGGTTCGGGCGAACACGCTGCAGGCCAGGGCGGGCCTGCGCTCGACCCGGTTTCAAGTCGACGTCGCCCGCTATGAACTGGCGGCGGCGGAAGCGGTGCTGCAGGCGGCCGCGATGCCGGTGGGGGAGGAGGTCGTCGTCACGGCGCCGATAAACGGTCGGGTGCTGACTTTGCGACAGCAAAGCGAGGCCATCGTGACGCCGGGCCAGCCGCTGCTCGAGTTGGGCGATGTGGGGGCGCTGGAAGTGGCGGTGGATGTGCTGTCCAGCGATGCGGTCCGCATCCGGCCCGGCATGTCGGTACGCCTGCAGCGTTGGGGCGGGGAGGAACTGGAGGGCGCGGTACGCACCATAGAGCCGGCCGGATTCACCAAGATCTCGGCGCTGGGCGTCGAGGAACAGCGGGTCTGGGTGATCGTCGACCTGCTATCGCCGATGCCTCTTTGGCAGCGCCTGGGCGACGCTTACCGAGTGGAGGCGAGCTTCATACTCTGGCACGGCGACGATGTCCTGCAGGTTCCGGAAGGGGCGCTGTTCCGCGTCGGCGATGGCTGGGCGGTATTCGTGGTGCGGGGCGGGCGGGCCGAACTGCGTCAGGTCTGGCCGGGAGCCCGCGCCGGCCTGCAGGCGCAGATCCTCGAGGGTCTGCAGGCCGGAGAAACGGTAATTGCGCACCCGGACACCGCACTCGCTGCCGGCCAGCGGGTAAACTTCCGGCGTCGATGACGACAAGGATGGGCTTGTAACAGGCCAGCCAGTGGGGGGAAGGCGGAAACATTTTCGTTTTTGATCTGGTTGTTTTTTTGTAGATGGAAAGAAATGAAGAAAATCTTGCTGTTTGCTTTGACTGCTTCTCTTGCCGCTCCCGCCTTCGCCAGTAATTTTCCCTACAGCAATATCGATGTAGCAATCGGGAAAATGCGCCTCGACGAGGACTTCGTTTTTGCCGGCGAGGTTTATGAGGAATTTGGCACCTTTTCGCTGTCTGGGGCGTATCAGTTCAATAGCAACTTTGCCCTTGGGCTGGGCACCTCTGCCTTCGCCAATGACGGGCCTGACACCGAAGTTGTCGGGGTGGCGGTCGCGCTGACCGCGCTGTTCCCGTTCGCTGTCGGCGATCAACTGGACATCGTGCCGTCGGTCGGTCTGCTGTCGTCGGAAATCGAGCTTTGCCAGCACAACTGGTGCTACTCGGACAGTGACAGCGGCATTTCCTATGGGCTGGGGCTGCGGGCCTGGATCGTTCCGAAAGAGCTGGAGCTAACGGCCGGTATCACCGATTCCACCCTCGAAGACAGCGAGCCGCTGGTTTCGGTCGGTGGCGCCCTCTGGTGGCAGAACCAGCATAGCCTCCGCTTGAACTACAGCAGCGACAAGGACACTAGCCAGGTCTCTCTCGGCTATCGCTATTCTTTTTAGGGCCCTTCAAGCCGCAGACAGTCTGAGGCAGATTCAAGCCCTACAGGGCGGGTACGGTCGCAAGCCGATCGGACCCGCCCTGCCGGGCTAACCGCCGCCGGACAGGTGCCGGCCGCCGCTGTTTTTCCCCGTCATTCCTGCATCAGCCGACAAGGCGAGCTGGCCGTTTGCCGAGCATTGTATTCCGGCAGGTCAGCAGCAATCTGATACGGGCTCTTGTCGCCAACTTGGTTTCTTGCGAGGTGGAGAGCTCATGCTGAAGATCGCGATCATTATCGGCAGCACCCGCCCGGGACGGGTCGGCGAGTCCGTAGCGCGCTGGGTGACGGAGATTGCACAAAGGCGCGGCGACGCCAGCTTCGAACTGGTCGATATCAAGGACTTCAATCTGCCGCTACTGGATGAACCCAAACCACCGTCCATGGGCGATTATGCCCACGAACATACCAAAGCCTGGGCGGCGAAAATCGCTTCGTTCGATGGCTACGTCTTCGTCACGCCGGAGTACAACCACGGCATAGCCGGCGCGCTCAAGAACGCCATCGATTTTATCTATGCCGAGTGGAACAACAAGGCTGCCGGCTTCGTCAGCTACGGCAGTGCCGGCGGTGTCCGGGCAGTGGAGCAGCTGCGGTTGGTAATGGCCGAGCTGCAGGTCGCTACTGTCCGTGCTCAGGTCATACTCTCGCTGTTCACCGATTTCGAGAACATGACCGTTTTCAAGCCGCACCCGCGCAACGAGACGTCGCTGAACAGCATGCTGGGCCAGTTGGTCGCCTGGTCCGGTGCCTTGAAGACGCTGCGGCCGGGTTGAGCCGGCGGCAGCGCTTTCGCAGGGCCAGGCGGATGCGGCTTGAAGGTTCGTGTCATTGCGGCAGCGTGAGCTTTACGGTTCATGCAATGAGTCCGTACCCATTCAATCTCTGCTACTGCTCGATCTGCCGCAAGACCGCCGGTGGCGGCGGCTACGCCATCAATCTGGGCGCCGAGTACCAGACCCTGCAGGTCAAAGGGGCGAAGCACCTGGCCGTCTATCAGGCGCGTATCCGCGACCCGGCGACGGGGGAGGTGGAAGTCAGCCCGGCCCGGCGGCATTTCTGCAAAAACTGTGGCAGTGCGCTGTGGCTGTGGGATCCCGGCTGGCCTGAACTGGTGCACCCTTTCGCCTCGGCGATCGACAGCGACCTGCCCAGGCCGCCGCAGCGGACGCATATGATGCTCGGCTCCAAGGCCGGCTGGGTGGAAGTCCGTGCCGGGCGCAAGGACCGGAAATTCGACAGTTATCCGGATGAGTCGCTGGCGCAGTGGCATCAGCGCTTAGGTCTGGAGAATTCCAAGACCGGTCCACCGTAATTGGACTGCGCCCGCGCTGGCAGAGATTTGCTACGACGGCCGGTGCGGCGACGACGGGGCAGGTCAGTGCGACTGAAGACGCCTCGCCGGCTGCCGTGCCAACGCCGAGCGAGCCGCCGCAGGAGATCGATAAGCAACCTCGCTTATGGCGCTTCCTCAGAGGGAGGCGCTATGTATTGTGGATCCTCGGCATCGTGGACGTGTCCGATAGCTGCGCGCAGGCGCTGATCCAGATGGCCGCAGGTCAGAATCACCTTGTCGGAATGAACCGCTTCGACAGCAGTTAGCGGCACGGCGAAGTCGCCGGCGTTTTCGATATACACAACTAACTCTGGCCGGCCGCCTGGCGCTACCTCGCGAACCGAGCCAATCCCGGTATCCCCGTCGGAGACGAAAACCATGAATCCTTCTTCGATCGCCTGTTGCATGATTCCAACCTCTGCTTGCCCGGTCAGGCGGGCACCGGCCGGGACAGCAAGGTGCTCGCGACCGCGGTTGCAGTACCTGCCTGCGCTGAAAGTGCAGTTCCGATGAAGCCTTATCAAGGGCTTTGGCCAGAGCAGATCGCGGTGGAGGGGCCAGGCAGAACGACTGCTTGGAGGCTGGCCGTGATGTCGGAGCCAATTCGGCCTACCTTGCAGGTCGGCACGCTTCGAGTAGTCTTGGTGAGGGCGGTGCGTGTTGCGCGATGACGCCCAATAAGAGGGGATGCAGTGACGACGATCGAAGAAATCCAAGCGTTTTTGGCCGAGGAGTTTCCGCAGACGACAGCACGAGTCGAGAAAGTGGGAGGACGGGGTGCTCGGGTGCGCCAGCCCATCGACTATTCGCATCTGCGTCCGGGCGGCACCGTCTCCGGCCCAACCATGATGGCGCTGGCGGATGTCGCCGCCTACGTCGCCATTTTTGGCGAAATCGGGATCGTGCCGCTGGCGGTAACGACCAGTCTGAGCATCAATTTCCTCAACAAGCCGGCCGCCGAGCGGGATCTGGTCGCCGAGGCCGAGCTGCTCAAGATCGGGTCGCGGCTGGTCGTGGCGGATGTGCGCATTTACTCGGTGGGCGAGCCCGCCGTGCTGGCCCAGGCCAGCGTGACCTATTCGATTCCGCCGCGCGCGGTGGGCTGAGCTTCCCGGCTGGGCAGCGCGGATACTGAGAAAGCGGCGCCAGCAAGCTATTGCACTTGTTCCTTGGTGATCTCGGTCGGTGTCACGCCTTTGATTTCCACCGCCAGCGGCTGGCAGGCCGTCATGCAGGCTTCGCTTGCTGCCTTGGTGATGGTGTCGGTCTGGTCGAACCCTCCGCTGTTCGGCATCTTGACTTGCGGCAGAGTATTTTTATCCAGTACCGCGTCATCGGGAACGATGCCGTTCATGTTCAGCAGGTAAGCGCTGACCGCATATACCTGATCCGGCTGCAAAGACTGCGGGCTGTCGAGCGGCATTGCCCGGCGAATGTAGTCGTAGAGGGTGGTGGCATAGGGCCAGTAGCTGCCGACGGTTTTTATCGGCTTGGCAGTAGCCAGACTGCCCTGGCCGCCGACCAGTCGGTCCATCGGGCCACCCTGGCCTGTGTCGCCGTGGCAGGCGACGCAGCGCTGAGCGTAAATCTCTCTGCCCATGGCAACCGAGCCACTGCCCTCGGGCAGGTTATCGCCAGCCGGCGAGACGTCGATATCCCAGGCTCGGATCAGTTCCTCGGAGGGCGTGCTGCCAAGACCCAGGCGCTGGCCTTCCGGTAGCGATTGGGAAGATGGAGCGGCAGTCTGTGCCTGCGTCGCGGCGCCAAAGCTGAGGGCTAGGGCGAAAGCGAGATAAGCAATGGCATGGTTATGCGCCGGCGGCATACGCATTGGTCACCTTCCCATCCTGGGCGATTTTCCAGGCCGCGATCGCGTTGTAGTGGTAGACATAGTTTTCGCCGCGCTCGGCTAGCAGAGCTTCACGGGTCGGCTGAACGTACCCGGTCTCGTCCATGGCGCGGCTGGCGATGATCGCCGGCCCGCCATTCCAGCGCCAGGGCAGGCTGAACCGAACCAGTGATTTCGACAGAACCGGCTCCTCGAGCCGGGCGGTGTGCCAGCTTCTGCCGCCGTCGACGGAAATATCGACGCGTTTGATTTTGCCGGCGCCGGACCATGCCAGGCCGCTGATCTGCAACAGGCCAGGACCGCCCTGGATCATTACGCCGGCCGCCGGACTGGTGATGACCGATTTGGCCTGCATGGTGTAGGTGAACTGGCGGGCGCGGCCGTCAGGCAGCAGGTCGGTGTATTTCGAGGTTTCTTCCCGGGTCATGAAGGGTGCTGTGCCGATCTTGATGCGACGCAGCCATTTGACGCTCATGTTGCCTTCATACCCCGGCAACAGGAGGCGGATCGGGTAGCCCTGCTCGGGACGGAGCCGTTCGCCGTTCTGGGCGTAGGCGATCAAGGCATCGTCCAGCGCTTTTTCAATTGGATGCGAGCGGGTCATGGCGGCGGCGTCGGCGCCTTCGGCAAGTACCCATCGGCCTTCCGGCTTGACCCCGGTTTCCTGCAGCAGGGTCGACAGCGGCACGCCCGTCCATTCCACGCAGCTCAACAGTCCGTGCGATGTTTGCACGTTGTCTGCGGGCTTGGTGAACTCGGTCAGCGAGTTGCCGGAACACTCCAGAAAATACGTCCGCGTGACCGCGGGGAAGCGGAGCAGGTCGCTCATCGTGAAAACGAGCGGCCGTTCCACCAGGCCGTGAATCAGCAGCCGGTGGGATTCGGGGGCGATGGTTGGTACACCGCCATGGTGACGCTCGAAGAAAAGACCATTCGGTGTGATGGTGCCGTATAGATCCTGTAGGGGAGTGAAGCTCCAGGACGAAGTCGCTGTCGGCGTCAAGTCGGTGGGACGACGGACCACGTTTTTCTCGAAGTTGGAGGGGGCGCCGTAAGGCGGGGAGAGGATCGGCCGGCCTTGCGAGAGCATAGCTTCGGGAACGAGCGGCGATATCCCGCCGGCAGCCTGTGCCCGCGCCTGTTTGGCAAGCAGGATGCTTGGGCCGGCCAGGGCGACGCTTCCTAAGGCAGTAGTCAGCAGTTGCCTGCGGTTCTGGTCGACGTTATCAGGGCTCTCGCTGTCTGGCGGGCTTCGCATTGCTGCACTCCCTTGGCAGGGTTCCGCTGCTTTTCCGGTAAATCACCGTTCCGATCTATTGGATATAGGGAGCTGGCGCTGTAAAAGAAGGGTGTTTCAGCTCACAGAAGAGCCGGCTTAATTACTAGGCTTGTTGTCTGCTTTATCCGCCGCCGGTTCAAATCCGAACGGGCGCGTCTCGCCGGCGTAGATCCGGTCGAGCAATTCGAGCTCGCGATTGACGATGGTTTCGATGAATTGATCCGCTCCTTTGATGCGGCGGAAAGCGGCATAGCCGCGCTCGAGAAAAGTCTGCAGGGCGCCGAAGCCGGCTAGCTTGGCGGGGCGGCGAGCGAGCTTGAGGGCGCTGCCGATGAAGCGCTGGTGGACGACGCGGTCGAGTTCATGGGCGAGTTGATTGATCAGCTCGATCTGGTGGCGGCGGGCGCTGTAATTGTCGCAGCGGCGATAGGCTTCGCAGTAGGCGGTTTCGGTGATGTGTTCGTTGGCATCGAGAGCTTTCAGCTCCTGAACCAGCCGGGCATCGAGTTCGTGCGATAGCACATTCAGTTCCAGGGCACGGCTCAATGCTTCCAGTGCCTGGTCCGGTAAGACCTGGACCATGAGCGGGTAGACGCGGGCGATGTCGGCGTCGCGCTGACTGAAGTCCTTCGGTCCATAGAGCTCTTCCCGAAAAAACTCCATCGCCCCGCGGTAGCGTGGATTGTTCATCATGTCGGCATGCGTCCATGCCAGCCGCTCGGATTGCCAGCGGCGCAGATGGGCGATCTCCGGCGCCAGACTGCTTTCCAGAAGCGCGTCCCGGTGCAGTTCGGTGGTCCGCTCCAGGTAGCGTAGCAGCGCCGCGCCGCCGGGCTTGTCGGTAGATTCTTTGGTGCTCATGGCTCAGCCGTTTTCCGCCGGATGAGATGGTAACGGGATCGCTTTCGCCGCCTTCTGCCAGGAGACAATAAGGAGGCAGGATGCCGCTGCCGTGGAAGTGTTTCCTGGCGAGTCCGGTAGAACTCTGGCATCTCACCCGGCAACGGCGCTAGTGCGGTTTGTTCAGCTTGTTCAGGTCCTTGATCTCTTTGCTGAGCTCTTTCACCTGCTTCGATAGATTACGAATGTCTTCGTTGGTGGCTACTCCTAGCGAGCTCAGGGTCTTGGTCACTCGCTCCTCGAACATTGCCTCAACGCTGTCCCAGTGTCCCGAGGCTTTCTCCATGACATCGCCGAGCCTGCTGGCCATGCGCTCTCGGCTGCGGGCCTCGATCTGTTCGCCCTCCTTGACCAGGGAGTCGAATAGCTTGTTGCCCTCGGTGTTTGTTCTGGACATGGCGCCCAGGCCAGCCAGCCATATCCTGCGGCTGTACTCCACCGCGGCGGCATAGGTGTCGGCCATGCCGCCCTTGGTTTCGTCTTGCTGCTTCTGCTGCTTTTGCGTTGCCATCGCTTTCTCCTTGAGTATCGCTTACTGCTGCTGGTTGGACGAAGAAGCCCCCTGGCCGGTCCGCCCCGCTCGAGTCGGCCGCAAGACGGTTACCTGTTGCACCAGGCTCTTATTCGACATAGGCCCTCAAGTGCGTTCCGCAAGCCAGTGTTCCAGTTCGTGCAGCGCGCCGCGCAGTTCCCGGAACGTCGTGTGTCCGCGCGGGCGCCAGCCGGCGCGTCTGTCGATCAGCTCCAGCAACCTGTCCATCCGCCGCGGCTCGGTCGCGTAGGCTTCGGTGCGCAGCCGGATATTGTTGCGCTGCAGGATCGGTTCCAGTTTTTTCCGCCGGGCCATCAGATCATGCCAAGTGGTTTCATAAGCGTGCTGGCAGACGCGGCGCCGGTCGGCAAAGCTGAAGATGTTGGTGAAAAACATTTTCGAATCGCCCGGATGCGGCTCGAACAGCACCACGTCCTGTCCCGGGAAGCTGTGCTTGTATTTGCTCATTCCGACAACCATGCGGGAGTGGATGAGGGAGCGGAAGGTCTGCGACATGACCACCGGCAGGCCGCCTTCGACCAGACTGCTTTCCGCGGCTTTCGCCTGGCTGGCGTCATAGGCCACCAGTGGATTTATGCAGAACAGCAGGTCGGCGCCGTGCTCCAGGGCTATCGAAGCGTTCAGCGTCTTGCGCAGAGCGCCGTCGACGTAATATTTGCCGTCGATCTCGACCGGCACGTACAGCCCGGGCAAGGCGGTGCTTGCCTGTACGGCCTTGGAAATCGGTATATTCCGGTGTTCTTCGCTGCCAAAAGAAATCAGGTCGCCGCTGTCCAGTTCGACCGCAACTATATAAAGCTCGCGCTCCAGCGCGGCGAAAGTGTCGCTGCAGCCGGGAGCGCTGAAGAGGTGCTCCAGATATCTCTGGACTGGCGTATTGTCGAACAGGCCCGGCGGCAAGGCTCGATCCAACCGGGAGAAGTGCGCCAGCAGACGCAGATCCAGCGGATTTTTCAAGATGTCGAGCAGCGCCGAGAGGGTCAGTCCTGGCAGGGAAAGCACCCGCTTGATGTATTCCGAGAGCGCCGGCCGAAAGAATACGTCGGGATCAAGGCTATCTTTGCCTTTTTCCTCTACCAGCATCCGGAACAGCTGAGCGGTGCTAAAGCCGTTGGCGAGTATGGCGGCGACTAGGGAGCCGGCGCTCACGCCAACGTAGATGTCGAGCCGGTCGAAATCGATCCCTTCAAGTGCTTCGTCCAGCGCGAGCAGGGCGCCGACCTCGTAGATCCCGCCTAGCGGGCCGCCGCCGGCCAGAGCAAGGCCGATACGCGGTTTGCGTTCGACCATACGTCGCCTAGGCGCGCGTGTCATGACCAGTCTCCAGGAAGCCCTGCGTTACCAATCTCCGCTTACCGTGGCAATCGGGCGGCTCAATGGCGGGTCGTGCTGGAGCCGGTGGTTTTGCGCGACGTCCGCGAAGATGCCGATTTGGTCGCGGGTTTGGCGGTCGCTTTGGCCGCGGGTTTGGAAGCCGATGATTTGGCTGCCGACTTGGCAGCGGGCTTGGCCGCAGCCTTGGCCTTGGCTGCCGCCTGTTCCTCGCTCAAGCGCCGCACAGCTCTGGTCAGTTCGTGCACGTGGCGCGACAGTTCCTGCACATCATCGTTGCTCGGCACGCCCAGCCGGCTCAGGACGCGAGCGACCCTATCCTCGAAAATCTGCTCGATTCGATCGAGATTGCTGGATGTGCGGTCAGCAGCTTCGCCGGCCGCTTCCCGCGAGCGGCCTTGCACTTTTTCGCCTTCCTCGACCAGCGAATTGAAGAGCTTGCCGCCTTCTTCCGTGGTGCGGGCGAATGCTCCCAGTCCAGCCAGCCAGATCTGGCGGGCGCCGTCCATGACGCTGCTCCTGGATTCCTTAGCCTGTTCTCTCAGTTTCCCGGCCATATTCGTTTCCTCCTGGGAAAGTCGCTCAGGTTGCTATAAACCCGGATCCACCGGCGCCACCGGGCAATATTGAGCCGGATCAATCCCGCTACGATGTACAGATGAGTCACCGGAGCCGAGCGGGAGCGACACGATGGGCAGGAAGGAATCTTGGGTCCGCTATCCCTATTCAAAAGAGAGCTTCGATTATTTCCCGGAGCAACTGGAGGAAATCTGGCCGCGACTTCACCACGGCGACTGTGAGCCATTTCCGGACAGCGCCTGGATTAAGCGCGCCAGTGCAAAGCAGCCGCTGTTGAGGGATGAGCTGGAAGAAAACAGGCTCTCGCCGCAGACGGCGGCCGAGCTGTTGCTGGAAGCCTGGCGGTGTTTCCATCGCGGTGATTTCCAGCAGGCAGTGGAGCAGGGCTTGGCGCTGGGCGTGCTCGGCTACGCGCCGGCGAACAAGGCCGAGAATACACAGGCCAATTACCTGGAGAGCGACACCGCCAGCAAAGCCAAGTTGTTCCAGCGCGTCATGCAGCGGGCCGAGCAGGCCCAGCAGCGCATGCCGGAGCATGCCAACAGTTGGTACCTGTATGCCTATGCCGCCGGCCGTTACGCTCAATGCATATCCGTTACCAAAGCGTTGGCCGAGGGGCTGGCGCCCAAGGTGCGGCGCAGTCTGGAGCGGGCTCTGGAGCTGGCGCCGGAGCATGCCGATGCTCATACCGCGCTTGGGGTGTTCCATACCGAGATCATCGACAAGGTCGGCAGCTTGATCGGCGGCGTGACCTACGGCGCCAGCCGGGACGAGGCTCTCAAGCATTATCGCCATGGTGTGGAGCTGGCGCCGGATTCGGCTAGCGCGCTGATGGAGTATGCCGACGGCCTGTTGGTGTTGTTGGGCAAGAGGCAGCGCGACGAAGCAGTGGCGCTATACCGCAGGGCGGCTGCCATCGAGCCGGAGGATGCGCTTGAGAAACTCGACGTGGAACTGGCGAAATCGCAGCTGGAATAGAAGCTGGAGTTAACGCCGCGGGCCAATCGGCTCATGCTGTCCTGGGACCGGTCCCCAGTCGGCCTGCATCAGGGTGGTCAGGAGCAACTGCTCGAACTGGTCGCGGAAGCGGTTGATGATATTTTCCGGGTCCGGTACCAGGCCGGCGTCGGTGGCCAAGCCGAAGTGCACCCGGCCGTTGTAGCTGAGGATGCTGACGCCCATGCCGATATTGCCGCTTTGCGGTACCCAGAACATTATTTCCTCGATGGCGGCCCCGCCGAGATAGCGCAGCTGCTGCGGCCCGGGCACATTGGTCATCACTGCCGAAGCTTTCTGGCTGAGCAGGTCGACGACAAAATCCTGCAGTTGCTGCGGCCCGCGGCCGGTGACACTCATCAGCGCCAGGGTGAACACCGGCTGGGTGGAGCGGCGCAGCGCCTGCATCTGCCGCTTCAGGTGGTAGACCCGCTCCAGCGGGTTGCTGATGTGCAGCGGCAGGGTGAGGAAAACCAGCGCGAAGCGGTTGCCCAGTTCCGGCCCGACCGGCCCGGTGCGCATGTTGACCGGCACCACCGCCCGGATCTCGGCGGCGGTAACAACCGGGTCGCCCTTCTCCAGCAGGTAGTCGCGCAATGCGCCGGTAACCGAGGCGAGCAGGACATCGTTGATGGAGCAACCGAGGGCGTGGCCGATGGTGCGAACCTCGGACAGGGGCAGCGGCTCTGCCCAGGCGGCATGCTTGATTGGCCCGAGAGTGCCCTTGAAGCGGGTGGGCGTATCGCCTGGCATCAGGGTCAGAGCGGTGGATTCGGCGGTAAAGCGCAGCCCGTAGCGGGCATAGTCGACGGTCTTGAGAGGCGTGCGGGCCAGCTTCAGGCCGGTGGTGAGCAAACCTTGGCCGAGGCCCAATGTGGTTTCGGCGGCACTTTCCAGCGGTTGGAACAGACGGTGGATAAAGTCTGTTTGTTCATGGCTGTCGTCCGCCGCTGGTGCCGGCGCTGCCGGTGCTTCGGCCAGTGGATCGGTGATCCCCAGCAGAACCTCGGCCAGGGCGATGCCGTCGCCGTAACTGTGATGAATCCGGGAGATGACGGCGCTGCCGCCCTGGTAGTCCTCGATAAGGTAGTACTGCCAGATGGGCTTGCTGTGATCCAGCGGCGTGCCCATGAGTTCGCCTACCAGTTCTTCCAGCTCGGCCTTACCGCCTTCGCCGGGAAGGGCCGTGCGCGTTACGTGGCGGCGCAGGTCGAAGTGCGGATCGTCTTCCCAGAAGGCACCCGTGTACGACGCTGCCACCACCCGCTGACGGAAGCGGCGGAAGCGCAGAAAGCGGGTCGCAATGACCTGCCGCAACGTCTCGAGATCGAGCCGCTCACGCAGAATGAAGACGCTGGTGATCATCATCAGATTGACCGGCCGTTCCATGCGCAGCCAGGCATGGTCGACGCTGGACATCCTTTCCCTTCTCGCCATCCCTCTGGCACTCCACGTCGGATCGGGCGAAGCCGCTTGGCCTTTCGCGATGTATAGATGCGCGACTCCTGTTAATTCAGTGGAGCAATCCTGGCGTTGTACAAGTCCTCCTTGCGGCAACGCCGGTCGTTACTTGATTCGGGTCAAGATTCGACGCATCGGCTGCCGCCTAAGATGTGCGCCGTAACAATGGCTTGAGGAGGCGCGACATGAGTTTCTGGCCGTGGAGCGAAGAGCTTGAGGTCGGGATAAGCATTATCGATGAGCAGCACCGCTGGCTGGTGGATCAGACCAACGCCCTGCACGATGCGCTGCGCGCTGGCGGGAGCGCTGCAGTGATCGGGGAGATCCTCGAAGGGTTGATGGATTACACCATGAATCACTTCATTGTCGAAGAAGACCTGTTCACCCGACTGGGCTACCCGGAAAGCGAAGCGCACAAGGCGTATCACAATCGCTTCTGCGAGCAGGTGATGAGCCTGCTGACGCGGCACGAAACAGGCGAGCAGGTGGGGGTCGACGCGCTCGAGCTGCTCAAAAACTGGCTGACCCACCACATTCTCAAGGTCGACAAAGCTTATGTAGAGCACTTCCGCGCTCACGGGGTGGATTGAGCACAAGGGGTGGCTGACGTTTCAGGCTGCGGAGAGGCGCGCGCCCGGGCGAGGTCGGCTCTAGGCGATGATGATGCGAACGCCAGCCCGCTCCAGCGCCATCCGCAAAGCCGCCGGCGGGTCCTCGTCCGTCACCAGCCCGGTCAGGGCCGACAGCGGAGCGACCGCTTCCAGCAGACGGGCACCAAACTTGCTGTGGTCGACCAGAGCATAGGTTTCGCTGGCCCGCTGCATCATCACCCGCTTGATCGAAACGGCGTAGCGGTTGACGTCGCTCAGGCCGTCGGTCGAGATGCCGCTGGCGCCGATGAACGCCTTGTTCGCATGAAACTGACGCAAGTAGTCGGCGGTGTCGATGCCATAGACGCCGCCCTCGCGCGGATCGAAGTCGCCCGGGCAGAGCACCGCTCGGGCCCGGGCGCTGGCGACTTCGCTCGCCACCGGGTAGCTGTTGGTGATCACGGTGAGCTCTTCGCCCTGCGCTGCCAGGTGGCGGGCAAGGTGGCCGGTGGTCGAGCCGCTGTCGATCAGCAGAACTTCGCCGGGTTGGACCAGAGCGGCGGCGGCAGCGCCGATGCGGGATCGCTCCTCGGCCAGTTCCCGGCTGCGCTCCTGCGCTGGCGGCTGTACTCCCATGGGGCGCGCTGAGGCGCCGCCGTATTCGCGTGCTACCAGCCCTTTCTCGCTCAGCGCGTCGAGGTCGCGGCGTATGGTCTCGGTGGTTACGCCGAATTTCTCGGCCAGGGCGGAGATGCGCACCAGCGGCGAGGCGCGCAGCTCGATCATGATCTGGTTTCGCCGTTCTTCTTTGCGCAACTTCCGCAAGGCCGTACTCCTGCTACCTGGGCGGCGGCTAGATCTGAGAGCGGGCGGCGAGCAGTACGGCGGCGAGTTCGCTGAAACCTTCGCCGCCACGGGACGAGGTCAGCCAGCGCGGTTGCTGGATCACGCTGTCAACGAAGTCCAGAAAGTTGGCAACCGCCACACTGTGCCGAAAAAAACCGAACATGGGTTCGTCATTCGGCGAATCGCCGGAGAACACGATGCTGCGGTTACCTTCCGGCTCGTCAACGTCGATGCCGAACTGTTCGGCGAGCATGCGGCGAGCCATGCTTAGTTTGTCATAACTGCCGAACCAGCCGTTAACGTGGATGGAGGAAACTTTGGCCTGGGCACCTTCCTCTTCGAAGATGCGCACGATCCGTGCCACATCTGCCGGTTTTAACGGGCCGACATCTTCGGCGAAATCGACCGCTAGATCGGCTTCGCGATAGGGCTGATCGACCGAGATCCGGCAGCCCGCAACCTCGCTCAGCACGCGTGATTCGATGCGCTTCAGACCGTCCCGGTCGCGCCGCCGGGTGGCTTCGTCGCGCGCATAAACTCGCGTCATGCGCCGCTCTTCCTTCAGATAGCGGAAATAGAAAGCGCCGTTCTCGCCAATCACCCCATCGACCGGCCACATCCTGGCGATCATGTCGCACCAGCCGGCCGGCCGGCCGGTAACCGGGATGACCAGGAGGCCGGTCGCCCGCAGCCGCTCCATCGCGCTATAGGCCTGGGCGGGAAGGTAGCCATCGACCGTCAGGGTATCGTCGATGTCGGTAAGCACCGCCCGGATCGCCCGGCGCTCCGCCGCGGGAAACTGGCTCAGGGGAAGAAGGACGGTCTGGGGCTGCCTCATTTGCATTGTTGAAAGGCCTTCCGTGAAGTTGCCATGGCCCGATCAGATGCTTGTCGTCGTGCGACGAAGCACGTCATAATGTTGTACCTTGCAGATACTGGTTTGCATCTGCAACATAAACTAGCAAATAAATGTTGTAGGCGCCAAGAAGCGGTACTGGCTTGGCTCGGCCACGGCCGCTGGCGCGCTTCGCGTGAGCAGTGGCCAGAATGGTTATGTCGAGACAACGAGAAACCAGCAGGAGGAAGAAAATGACGATAGCCAAGATGCAGAAGCACCTCATGCCCTGGAGGCTGCGTGCTTTGGGGCTCGCCGCCGTTGTGGCAGCGATGGCGTTTGCGCCGGCCCAGGCCCAGCAGGATTGCCCGCGCGGCGATCTCGATTCCATGTACTGCGACCGCGACGGTGATCTGACCGCCGATGCGCCGACCAATCCCAAGGATCTCGCCAACCCCGGCACGCTGGTGTTTGCCTATACGCCGGTTGAAGATCCGGCCATTTATGGGGATATCTGGCAGCCGTTTATCGAGCATCTACAGAAAGTCACCGGTAAGCGGGTGCGCTTCTTCGCCGTGCAGTCGAACTCGGCCCAGGTCGAGGCAATGCGCTCCGGCCGACTGCATATCGCCGGTTTCTCCACCGGTCCGACACCGTTCGCCGTCAATCTGGCAGGCGCGGTGCCGTTCGCTATCATGGGCAGCGAAGACGGCCGGTTCGGCTACACGCTGCAGGTCTACACCCAGGCCGATAGTGGCATCAGCACTCTGGCCGACCTGAAAGGCAAGCGGGTCGCGCATACTTCGCCGACTTCCAACTCGGGCAATCTGGCGCCGCGCGCCTTGTTCCCCAAGCTCGGTGTGGAGCCTGACAAGGACTACACGGTGGTTTATTCCGGCTCGCACGATCAGTCGATGCTGGGTGTCGCCGCCCGTGACTACGACGCCGCTCCGGTAGCATCCGAAGTGGTCGAGCGGATGGCCCAACGCGGTCTCTACGACACCAACAAGGTCAAGGTGATCTGGGAGTCGGCGCCGTTCCCGACCACGTCGTACACCCATGCGCACAACCTCCATCCCGACCTGGTGGCGAAGATCCGCGAAGCGTTCTTTACCTTCGATTTCCGCGGTACCGCTCTGGGCGAGGAGTTCAAGGGAGTAACCCGGTTCGTCCCTGTTACCTACAAGCGAGACTGGGAAGTGATACGCGACATTCAGGCAGCCAACGGCGTGCGTTACACGGCGGAAGGGCTGAAGTCGGAGAAATAGCTGAGGCTGGCGGACCGGCCCAGAGGCCGGTCCGCTTTTTACCTAAAGCCTCGCGGAGATGGCAATGCTTCGGATAACCAACCTCGTCAAGTGCTACGGCAATGACAAAGCGGTGCTCAGCGACCTCGATCTCGAGGTGCCGGGCGAAAGCTGCGTCGCCATCATCGGCGCTTCCGGTGCCGGCAAAAGCACTTTGTTGCGCTGTATCAACCGGCTGGTCGAGCCGACTTCGGGCAGTATCGAGTTGAACGGCGTCAACCTGACCCAGCTCCGCGGCTCGGCGCTGCGCGGTGCGCGCCGCCGTATCGGGATGATTTTTCAGAGTTTCAATCTGATCGACCGCCTGACGGTGATGGAAAACGTGCTGTCGGGCCGGCTCGGCTATGTGCCGTTCTGGCGCGCCGCCGCCCGCAGATTCCCGCAACAGGACATCGATCGGGCTTTTCACCTGATGGAGCGAGTTGGCATTGCCCACTATGCCAATAAGCGGGCTGACGAGCTGTCTGGCGGCGAGCGCCAGAGGGTCGGCGTGGTTCGTGCCCTGATGCAGGAGCCGGAGATACTGCTGGCGGACGAACCGACCGCCTCGCTGGATCCCAAGACCTCGATGCAGATCATGGAACTGCTGCGCTCGCTGTCGGAGGAATATCGCCTGCCGGTGCTGATCAATATCCACAACGTGCAGGAAGCCAAGGAGTACACCCAGCGCATTGTCGGCATGCGCTTTGGCCGCATCATTTTCGACGGCCTGCCAAGCGATCTCGACGCCGACGCCATGGATAAGGTCTACGCCGGTGTGCCGGCCGCCGAGCGCCAAGGGGCCGAGGGCGGGATAGCGGCCGGCGCGGCGGTGTAGGGCGGTGTCGTGAGCAATCAGAACGCAGCATCCGCGCCGCTTCCGCGGCGAACTTGGCGCAAGCCGCCATTCATCGCCAACCCGGCTATTCGCTGGGGGATAATTATTCTCAGCATTGTCTATATCGTCTGGGCGCTGGCGACCCTGCCGTTCGACTGGGTCCGAATACAGGAAGGCCTGCCGCGTGCCGCGCGGATTTTCTCGAGTGCTTTCCCGCCCGATCTCAAACGCCCTGGACTGGTATTGGACGGCCTGATGGAGACGCTGCGCATCGCCATTCTGGCGACCATCCTCGGCGTTGGTGCGAGCATTCCGATTGCCTTCATGGCGGCCAGCAACCTGGCGCCCCGGCCGATCTATCTGTTGGGCCGCGGCATCATCATCGTCGCCCGCAGCTTCCATCCGGTCATTGTCGCCATTGTATTCGTCAAGGCGGTTGGCTTCGGCCCACTGGCGGGCATCCTCACTCTGGCGATCTACTCGATCGGCTTCGTCGCCAAGATGCTGGCCGAGCGCATAGAAGAGATCGACTGGGGGCAGGTCGAAGCACTGCGGGCGGCCGGCGCGGGCTATTTCATCACGCTGATCTATGCGGTGTTGCCGCAGATCATGCCGCGCCAGATCGGCCTGACGATCTACCAGTTCGACAGCAACCTGCGAGCTTCGGCTGTGGTGGGTATTGTCGGCGCCGGCGGGATTGGCGCGACTCTGATGAACGCCTTCCGCCGCTATGACTATGACTTCGCTCTCGCCATCACTCTGATCATCATCGCGGCGATCCTGGTCAGCGAGGCGATCAGCGGCCGCATCCGGAGGAAAATATGGTAGGCGCAGCCGGAGATACTGCCGTCGGCGGCACTGCCGCGCATCGCGCCTGGAGCCGGCACACCGTTCGCCAGCGCTGGACGCGCTACTTCATTACGCTGCTGATCGGGTTGGCCGCCTACTGGTCATTGGCCAGCATCGACATCGAGCCGGAATGGGCCCTGGATGCGCCGGCGCAGATCGGCGATCTGATCGGCCGGATGACACCGCCGGATTTCTCGCGCCTGCCGCAGATCATAGGCGCCATCGTCGAAACCCTGAATATTGCCACCATCGCTACCGTGCTGGGGGTGCTGGTGTCGATGCCGGTGGCTTGGCTGGCGGCGCAAAACACCACGCCGAACCAGGCTACGCTGTGGTTGGGGCGCTTTATTCTAGTGTCCAGCCGTTCGGTCAATACCATTATCTGGGCGCTGCTGTTCGTCGCCATCTTCGGTCCCGGCGTACTGGCCGGCATCATTGCCATCATGTTCCGGTCGATCGGCTTTCTCGGCAAGCTGATGAGCGAGGCGATCGAGGAAATCGACAGGGCGCCGATCGAAGCGCTGGAAGCGGTGGGTGCTTCGCGTTCCAAGGTTCTGCTCTATGGCGTGGTACCGCAGGTCATCCCTACCTTCGTCGCCGTCACTATCTTGCGCTGGGACATCAACCTGCGCGAATCGACGGTGCTCGGTCTGGTCGGCGCCGGCGGCATCGGTCTGATCCTGCAAGGCGCCATCGACACTTTTGCCTGGCAGACCGTCTCCACCATCCTGCTGGCCATCATCGCCATGGTCGTCGCCGGCGAGGCGCTGGCCGCTTGGCTGCGGAATAAGGTGATCTAGCCATGAGCCTCCCGCACTACGATATCGCCGTCATCGGTGGCGGCATCAACGGCGCCGGAATCGCCCGCGATGCTGCCGGCCGCGGCCTGAAAGTATTGTTGTGCGAGCGGGATGACTTGGCCAGCGCGACGTCCTCGGCCAGTACCAAGCTGGTGCACGGCGGCCTGCGCTATCTCGAGCACTACGAGTTCAGGCTGGTGCGCGAAGCCTTGATCGAGCGCGAGGTGCTGCTGCGGGCTGCGCCCCATATCATCTGGCCGCTGCGGTTCGTTCTGCCGCACCATAGCGGCTTGCGGCCGCAGTGGCTGCTGCGCCTCGGGTTATTTCTGTATGACCATCTGGCGAAGCGCGAGCTTCTGCCCGGTACGACCCGGCTGGATCTGCGCCGTGAGCCGGCAGGGCGGCCGCTGCAGCGGCAGTTCAAAAGCGCATTCGCCTATTCGGACTGCTGGGTCGACGACTCGCGTTTGGTCGTTCTTAACGCCCTGGATGCTCAGGCCCGCGGGGCCGAGATTCGCACCCGGACCCGCTGCGACAGCCTGGTCCGCACCGATGGCGGCTGGCGGCTGCGCCTGCAGCCCGGTGGTGGCGAGCCGTTCGAAGTCAGCGCCCGGGCGGTGGTCAACGCCGCCGGGCCGTGGGTCACCGAGGTCATGGCCAACGCCGCCGGCGTTTCCTGCCGGGCCGACCTGCGTCTGGTCAAAGGCAGCCACGTCATCGTCGGGCGCAAGTTCGAGGGCGAGCACGCCTATATCTTTCAGCATGGCGATGGCCGGATCGCTTTCGCCATTCCTTACCAAAACGATTTCACTTTGCTCGGCACCACCGATGTCAGTTACGAAGGCGATCCGGCCAAGGCGGCGATCGACGACACCGAGATCGACTACATCCTG